>NZ_JBFUCA010000190.1:0-7444 GCF_056405475.1 Polaromonas sp. P1_G4 | reverse complement strand
CCGCCTGGCAGCCGACGCCATGTGCAAGAACGACCCTGAAGCCACCGGTGAGCGCGGTGTGCTGATTTCGACCGCCTCGGTCGCAGCCTACGACGGCCAGATCGGCCAGGCCGCTTACAGCGCCTCCAAGGGCGGCATTGTCGGCATGACCTTGCCGATTGCCCGCGACCTCGCGCGCAACGGCATCCGCAACATGACCATCGCGCCCGGCATTTTCGGCACGCCCATGCTTTTTGGCATGCCGCAGGAAGTGCAGGACTCGCTGGCTGCCGGCGTGCCCTTCCCCTCGCGCTTGGGCACACCGCAAGACTATGCGCGCCTGGCCAAACACATCATCGAAAACGACATGCTCAATGGTGAAGTGATTCGCCTGGACGGCGCGATTCGCCTCGCACCACGTTGAGCCTAGGCCGCAGGCGGGTGCAGCGCTGCCAGCCGTTCGGTCAGCAGCGCTGAAAGCCGTTCAATCACCTCGTTGACGCGGGCCGGCACATAGCGTCGGCTGGGCACCACCGCATAAAKCGGCGCCGGCTCACCCAGGTGACCCGCAAAGAGGCGCACCAGCTTGCCGCTGGCCAAAGAGGCCATGAGGTCGATCTCGGACTGGTAGACGATGCCCCGCCCCTCCAGCGCCCACTGCAGCGCAATGGATGCGTCGTTACAGGCCAGCGGCCCAGCCACGCGCACCTGAAAAGGCGCGCTGGCCTCTCCCTGCAATTCGAACTGCCACTGATCTTGCCGGCGCTCGCGCACATGGCAAACCAGGCAGTCGTGCTGCACAAGCTCGCATGGCTCCAGCGGCGTGCCGCGGCGCGCCAGATAGTCCGGGGCCGCACAAGCCACGCGCCGGGCCGGCGCCAGCAGGCGCGCCGAATGGGTCGAATCCATCAGCGGCCCGTTGCGCAGGGCGATGTCGATGCCCTCGCGCACCAGGTCCACACGCGCATCGCTGATCTGCAGGTCGATTTCAATACCCGGGTGAGTGTTGGCAAATTCGGCCAGCCAGTAGGCCAGCATCTCGCGGGCCAGCATGGCTGTGGCGGTGATCCGGATGCTGCCCGTCAAGCCGAAGGTGCCGGCACGGACTTTGGCCTGGCCTTCGGACACCAGCTCGAGCGCGCGGCGGGCATGGTCGACCATGACAGCACCCTCGGCCGTGGGCCGCACGGCGCGTGTGGTTCGCTCAAACAGACGTACACCCAGCGAGGTTTCCAGCCGCTTGATCGCCGCACTGACGGCCGCTGTAGACAGCCGGCAGCGCTTGCCCGCTGCTGTAAGGCTGCCAGTTTCCGCCGTAGCCAGCAGCACGCGCAAGGCATCGAGATTGTCAAATTCCATGGAAGAGTGATTTCTCTGAAACGCCATTGTGAGGCGCGGGGCCGCTCGATATATTCAACAGCGCAGGCACAGGGTCCTGCCACAAGCTACAACTACATTCAAGGATATCGCATGAGACACGCCTTCCCGGCGCTGGCAGCCACCGCGCTGCTTGCCGCCTGCGCCAGCAGCCCCACCGCATTTAACTACCAGGTCCCCGCCGATGAAGTCGCGCGCGGCACCAAGTACATGCAGCCCGAGGGCTCTTCGGGCTTCACCCCCAAGCCCGGCTGGGCCACCAAGACCTTCGCCGTGGCCGCCGCCAACCCGCTGGCCACGGATGCGGGTTACCAGGTACTCAAAGCCGGTGGTTCGGCCATCGACGCTGCAATTGCAGTGCAAATGGTGCTCACGCTGGTGGAGCCGCAATCGAGCGGCATAGGTGGCGGCGCCTTCCTGCTGCACGCCAACRGCGGCAAGGTCGAGGCCTTTGACGGCCGCGAAACCGCGCCCGCAGCGGTGGACGAAAAGCTGTTTATCGGCGCCGACGGCAAACCGATACCGTTTTACGACGGCGTGGTCGGCGGCCGCTCCGTCGGCACGCCCGGCACGGTGCGCATGCTGGAGATGGCCCACAAGCAATACGGTCGCCTGCCCTGGGCCCAGCTCTTTGTGCCGGCCATCCAGCTCGCAGAAAACGGCTTCAAGGTCAGCCCGCGGCTCAATACCTTGCTCAAGAGTGAAGTGCACCTGAAGAAGGACGCCACCGCCGCAGCCTACTTCTACAAGGCCGACGGCAGCCCCGTCGATGTGGGCTCCGTCTTGCGCAACCCGGCGCTCGCCGACGTGCTGCGACAGATCGCTGCCAAAGGCTCCAGCGCGCTGCTCGAAGGCAAAGTCGCGCAAGCCATCGTCACCAAAGTGCAGGGCCACGCCACCAACCCCGGCAAGCTGGCCCTGGGCGACCTGGCCGGCTACCAGCCCAAAAAGCGCGACCCGATCTGCTCCGACTACAGCGCGGCCGGCAAGGCCTACCGCCTCTGCGGCATGCCGCCGCCCAGCTCGGGCGCGATTGCGGTCGGGCAGATCCTCGGCATCCTGAACAACACGCCGGCCAGCACCCTGGGCCTGGTCACCGGCACCGGCGGTGTTCCCGGCACCGTGTCGCCCACGCCTTCGGCCGACTGGCTGCACCTCTACACCGAGGCCTCGCGCCTGGCCTTTGCCGACCGTGCGCAATACCTGGGTGACCCTGATTTCGTGCAGCCGCCGGGCGGCAACTGGATGAGCCTTCTCGCACCGGCCTATCTCAGCGAGCGCGCCAAGCTGATCCAGCCCGCAGGCCCGAGCATGAAGACCGCCAAACCGGGCGTTCCAGGCGCCGTCACCACCGCCTATGCGCCCATGCCCGACCAGCCCGAGTACGGTACCTCGCACATCAGCATCATCGACGGCTACGGCAACGCGATCGCCATGACCACGACGATTGAAGACCAGTTCGGTTCGCGCCTGATGACCGATGGCGGCACCGGCAAGGCTGGCGGCTTTTTGCTGAACAACGAACTCACCGACTTCAGCTTTGCCCCGACCGATGCCGACGGCAAGCCCGTGGCCAATCGTGTGCAGGCCGGCAAACGCCCGCGCTCGTCGATGGCGCCTACGCTCGTGTTTGACAAAACCTCAGGCCAGCTCGTCATGAGCGGCGGCAGCCCCGGCGGTGCGCTGATCATTCACTTCACGGCCAAGACGCTTTACGGCACGCTGAACTGGGGCCTCAATGCCCAGCAGGCGATCGACCTGCCCAACTTCGCCTCACTCAACGGCCCGAGCATCCTGGAAGAAAAACGTTTCTCGCCGGCCACCGTCGAGGCGCTGCGAAGCCGCGGCGCCGAGGTACGCGAACAAACCATGACCAGCGGCCTGCAAGCCATTCAGAGAACACCCGAGGGCTTCTTCGGCGGCGCCGATCCGCGGCGTGAAGGGCTCGTCCTGGGTGACTAAACCGCCCGATACCCCGTGAATTACAAGGCCCTGCCGTCGCAGGGCCTTGTTGTTTCTACAATCGGTTATGGCCATCCCCCAATCGTTCATCCAGGAGCTGCTCGCGCGCGCCGACGTGGTGGACATCGTGGGCCGCTACGTGCAGCTGAAAAAGGGCGGCGCCAACTTCATGGGCCTGTGCCCCTTCCATGGCGAAAAATCGCCCTCTTTCAGTGTCAGCCCCTCCAAGCAGTTCTATCACTGCTTCGGCTGCGGCAAAAACGGCAACGCCATCAGCTTTCTGATGGACCACGGCGGCATGACCTTTGTCGAAGCCGTCAAGGACCTTGCCCAGCAATACGGCCTGCAAGTGCCTGAAGACGACGTCTCCCCGCAAGACCGGGCGCGGGCCGCCCAGATGCGCGAGCAGCAGGCCACACTCACCAGCGTGCTTGAAAAAGCCGGCGTCGCCTACATCAAGGCCCTGCGCAACTCCGAGCGCGCCATCGACTACTTCAAGGGCCGCGGCGTTTCGGGCGAAGTCGCCAAGACCTTCGGCCTGGGCTACGCACCTGAAGGCTGGCGCAGCCTCGCCAGCGTCTTTCCGGATTACAACGACCCGCTGCTGGTAGAAAGCGGCCTGGTCATCACGGGCGAGCCCGGCGAAGAAAACCAGGCCGGTGAAGCCAAGCGTTATGACCGCTTTCGTGACCGGGTCATGTTCCCCATCCGCAACGTCAAGGGCGAATGCATAGGCTTTGGCGGCCGCGTGCTCAGCGACGAAAAGCCCAAGTACCTCAATTCGCCGGAAACCCCTGTGTTCAGCAAGGGCCGGGAGCTTTATGGCCTGTTCGAGGCCCGCACCGCCCTGCGCGAACACGGCTATGCCCTCGTCACAGAAGGCTATATGGACGTGGTGGCCCTGGCCCAGCTGGGGTTTGCCAATGCGGTGGCAACCCTGGGCACCGCCTGCACGGCTGATCACGTGCAAAAGCTGTTCCGCTTCACCGACTCAGTCGTCTTCAGCTTTGACGGCGACAGCGCCGGCCGCCGCGCCGCCCGAAAAGCGCTGGACGCCGCCCTGCCCTTTGCCACGGACGTACGCACCGTCAAGTTCCTGTTCCTGCCGGCCGAACACGACCCCGACAGTTACATCCGCGAGCACGGCCAGGAAGGCTTCGCGGCCTATGTCAGCAAGGCCGTGCCGCTCAGCCGCTTCCTGCTGGAGGCCGCCGCCGAGGGCTGCGACCTGGACACCGCCGAGGGCCGCGCCCACATGGCCAGCAACGCCCGCCCGCTGTGGAACCTGATGCCCGATGGCGCATTGAAACGCCAGCTGCTGGCTGAAATTGCCGACAGGGTATTGATTGACAGCCGCGAACTGATGCAGCTTTGGCAACCTGCGACCTCCAAGGGCAGCTATAAAAATAATAGCAGCTTACGCACGTCCAATAAGGGCCAGAAGCCGGAATCATCCTCAGCATCAGGCGCTTCCCAGGACATGTCCGGCCCTGCGGACTATCTGCCGGATTTTCGCGAGGAGCCCGATTACACCTCGTCCGAGCCCTCTGGCAACTATTTCCCGGCATCGTCAACGGCGGGACGCAGCTTCGGCGCCCGGGCTCCACGCCGCGTGGCTGGCCGTATCCTGCCGGCCAGTCGTGAAGACCGCGTGCTCAGGTTGCTGCTGACCGAGGCCCAGACCTGGGACCGGCTCACCACTGAAGAGCATCATTTACTGGTCGAGTTGCCTGAGCCCCACGGCCCGCTTTTCATCTGGCTGGAGAGCCAGTTGCATGAGCACGGACCCCAGCCCTGGGCCGCCTTGCGTGAAGGGCTGCGCGGCCACCCTTACGAAAGACACGCCACAGCGCAGATCGCACAGATTCCCGAAGGCATCGAAAGTGACTGGGATGAGGTTCGGAGCATCCTGGACCAGCTCCTGCGCCTGCACCGCCAGCGCGAGATGAGCGAGCTGGCCGCTCGCGCCGCCACCGACCCGGCCGCCCGGCAGCGCTACCTGGAACTGGCCGCCAGCCTCAAAACCACCGCCACCGACCCGGCCCGCTGAGCGGGCCCGGCCTCCGGAAAAATCCCTGTTTCTGGGCCATATAAATCGCCCAAAAAACAGGCAACAGGGTATAATCCGATTTTCGACGGCAAGCGCGACAGCAGCACCTCCGGCCCGGCCACCCTGAAACTTCGGGGAACTCACAGATGAGACGGCCACTTCCCCCAGGGAATTTCCGCAAGGACTGCACACCAAATGTTCGCCCAAACAGCTTGCCCGGGAAAATAAGCCGCCATGTGCCTTTGGCATTGCCCGGCCTGTTTTCCGCCCTCTCGTTTTGACTCTGAACTCTTGTCACCGTGCCTGTGCTTTGTACAGGCGCAAAGGCGCATTTTTGTTTACTGGTAGCTGATCGATATTTAAAACAATTCCCGACAACTGGAGGTCCTATGCCTACTGCCAAGCCGAAGAAGCCGAGCACGTCCAAGAAGCCGCAAGGTGCGCAGCCCAAAGCTGCCGCAAAGCCCAAAGCCAAGGCAGCGCCCAAAGCTGCTGCCCGGCCCGCAGGCAAGCCTCCAGTCAAAGCAGCAACCAAGGCTGCCGCAAAGCCTGCCGCCAAAAGCGGCAAGGTTGAAAAGCCGGGAAAACACGCCATATCTGTTAAACCCAGCAAACCCAATGCCCTGGTGAGCAAAGCCCCCCTGAAAACCGCGAAATCCGCGATTTCCGATTTGCCCCTGAAGAAAGCCCCCGCCGTGCCGACCAAGTCCAGTCCTGAAGCCAAGCCCCTCGCCGTCTCCGCCGACGTGCCCGTGAAGAAGAAACCCGGCCGCCCGCCCAAGAACCCGGCAGCCGAAGGCAGCGCGCCTGCCACTACCACCGGCGCCAAGCGCGGCCGCAAGCCGAAGAGCGCCGCCGGCCCGGTCAAGACGGGGGAAGACCTCGACATGTCCGACATTGAAGACGATCTCGTCGGGGAACCCATCGCGGAAACGACCGAGAAGGTCAAACCGCTGCGCATGAAAATCAGCAAGGCGAAGGAACGCGCCCTGATGAAGGAATTCGGCCTGGACGAAACCGTCCTCTCCGAAGAAGACATGCTCAAACGCCGCCTGCGCCTGAAAACCCTGATCAAGCTGGGTAAAACGCGCGGCTACCTCACGCATGGCGAAATCTCCGACCACCTTCCCGACAAGCTGGTCGATGCTGAAACGCTGGAAGTCGTGGTCAACATGCTCAACGACATGGGCGTGGCCGTGTACGAGCAGGCGCCTGACGCCGAAACCCTGCTGCTGAACAACACCGGCCCTACGGTCGCCACGGAAGAAGAAGCCGAAGAAGAAGCCGAAGCCGCGCTGTCCACCGTCGACAGCGAATTCGGCCGGACCACCGACCCCGTGCGCATGTACATGCGTGAAATGGGCACGGTTGAGCTCTTGACGCGCGAAGGCGAAATCGAAATCGCCAAGCGCATCGAGGGCGGCCTCATGAAGATGATGGAAGCCATCTCGGAAAGCCCCGCCACCATCGCAGAAATCATGCGTCTGGGCGAAGAAATCCGCGAAGGCAAAATCGTCATCTCCACCGTGGTCGACGGCTTTTCCAACCCCAATGAAGCCGACGACTATGTGGCCGAAGAAGACTTTGACGAATTCGACGAAGAGGACGACGACGACGGCAAGGGCGGCTCCAAGGCCCTGACCAAGAAGCTCGAAGAGCTCAAGAAAGAAGCACTCAGCCGCTTCGACAAGATCGCCACCCTGTTCGAGAAGGTCCACAAGACCTACGACAAGGAAGGCTACGGCACACCGACTTACGTAAAGTCGCAAAAAGCCCTGAGCGACGAGCTGATGACGGTGCGCTTTACCGCCAAGACCATTGAAAAGCTGTGCGACATGCTGCGCGGCCAGGTGCTGGACGTGCGCAAGAAAGAGCGCGAGCTGCGCCGCATCATCGTCGAGAAATGCGGCATGCCGCAGGAAGTCTTCATCAAGGACTTCCCGCCCAACCTGCTCAACCTGAAATGGGTTGAAAAGCAGGTTGCCTCCGGCAAGCCGTGGTCGGTGGTGATGGCGCGTAACGTGCCGCCCATCCAGGAACTGCAAACCAAGCTAGCTGAGTTGCAAGCCCGCGTGG
>NZ_JBFUCA010000189.1:0-7455 GCF_056405475.1 Polaromonas sp. P1_G4 | reverse complement strand
CAGGGCTGCATCTCCAAAAGACTTAAAAGATGCGGCCTGGCCGACCAGGCCGGTGCGCATCCTGGTGGGGTTTCCGGGCGGCTCTACGCCCGACATGGCGGCGCGCAGCCTGGCCGAACCCCTGAGCCACGCCCTCGGCCAACCCGTGATTGTGGAAAACAGACCCGGCGCGTCAGGCAACATCGCGGCCGACCAGGTCGCCAAAGCCACTGACGACCATACGCTGGGCGTCGTCATCAACGGCAACCTGACCTCGGCCAAGCTGCTGTACTCCAGACTGCCCTATGACCCGGCCAAAGACTTTGCGCCCATTTCATTGCTGACCACCGCACCGCTGGTGCTGGTAGCGCCTGCGAGCCAGCCCGGTGGCGCCGAATTCTTCGCTGCCGCACGCCAGGGCGGCAGCCAATGGAACTATGGTTCAGTCGGCAACGGCTCGGTCGCACATCTGGGCATGGAACTGCTGAAAAGCCGCATGCCCGGCGTCACACCTGTTCACGTGCCCTTCGCCGGCAACCCGCAGGTGGTGACCGCCATGCTGGGCGGCCAGATCCAGATGGCGCTGATCCCGCCCGGCGTGGCCATGCCGCATGTGCGGTCGGGAAAGCTTCGGGCGATCGGCCTTGCCGGCGGGCGCTCTTCTCTTGTGCCCGAGGTGCCGCCGCTGGCCGATGCCGGCGTGACCAACGTCAACCTCGAAGTGTGGACGGCGCTGATCGGCCCGGTGGGCCTCTCCAAAGCCGCCCAGGCGCGGCTGGCGCAAGAAGTGCCGCGCATCATCCGCGACGCCGACACGCGGCAAAAGTTGTTTAACCAGGGGTGGCAAGCTGTGGGCACTTCGCCCGACGGCCTGAGGAGCCGCGTCAAAGACGAAGCCGCCATTTTGGGCGGCATCATCCAGTCGCGCGGTATCAAACTCGAATAGGCAGCGAAAGACAGCCATGCCCACGATCACAGAGCCCGCACGCCCCCTGCCCGTCTACGGCGAATTCGATGTCGTCGTAATCGGCGGCGGGCCAGCAGGGCTTGCTGCCAGCGTCAGCGCCGCGCGGCACGGCGCACGCACCTTGCTGGTGGAACGCTACGGCTTTCTAGGCGGCATGGGCACAGCCGGCGGCGTCACCAATTTCGCGGGCCTCTACGGCCGCAAAAGCGGCCGGATACAACAGGTGGTGCGCGGCGTGGCCGACGACCTGCTGCAGCGCATTGACGCGCTGGGTGGCCTCAACGCGCCGCAGGACGGCATGCAGGGCCGCATCCGCGTGCGCTCCTACGACGTGTCGGCTTACAAGTGCGCAGCCGACCAGTTGCTGGTGGCGGCCGGTGTGCAAATCCTTTTTCACGCCTGGGCTGCTGCGGTGGTGATGGAGGGCAACCGCATCAGCGCTTTGGTGGTCGAGACCAAATCCGGCCGCCAGGCAATTCGTGCCGCGCGTTTCATCGACTGCTCGGGCGACGCCGATGTGGCGAACTTTGCCGGTGTGCCGTTTGAGCTGGGCGACGGGCACGGCAGCGCGCTGTTTCCCTCCACCATGTTTCGCGTCGGCCACGTGGACGCACCCCGCGCGCTGGCGGCTGTGGGCGAATTCAAAGCCATCAACATCTTGATGGCCGAGAGCCAGGCGCGTGAGCCAGGCCGCTACAAGTTTCCCCGTGAAGGTGCCATCCTCCGCCCCCAGAAGAACCCGACCGAATGGCGCGCCAACGTCACGCAGATACGCAACGCGCAAGGTACGGCCATGGATGCCACCGACGCGCGGCAGCTCAGCGAGGGCGAGCTTGAAGGCCGGCGCCAGATCACCGAATACTTCCGCTTCCTGAAGCATGAAGTGCCGGGTTTTGCGGATTCGGCCATCGTCGACATCGCGCCGCAGGTCGGCATCCGCGAGACGCGCCGTATCCAAGGGCTCTATGCACTGAGCGGTGAAGACATCCTTTCATCGGCCCGCTTTGACGATGCCATCGGCATCAATGCCTGGCCAATGGAACTGCATGCCGATGGCCGGATCGACTGGCAGTTTCCGCACAACGTGGACGCGGCTGAAGGCCGCGCCTACAACGACTTGCCCTGGCGCATGCTGGTGCCGCAAGGTGTCGCCAACCTGCTGGTGGCCGGTCGCTGCGCCTCGATGACGCACGAAGGCCAGTCGGCCGCGCGCGCCAGCGGCGGTTGCTTTGTGATGGGCCAGGCAGCGGGCACGGCGGCGGCCATGCCGGGCGCCGGGCAGGCTTTTTCCGATACCGACGTGAAACAGCTGCAGCAGTTGCTCACGCGGGACGGCGTGTATTTCGATAACGACCTTTAAGCGGCGATCTTTCACCCCAGAGACTGGACATCCATCATGGACATGACGCCCCCTACCGCCCCAGGCCGGCCCTCAGCACCCCACGGCGCAGCACGCAAGGCCTTTTATGAAGCCATCTCGGCGCACAGCATGACGCCGCTGTGGGAAGTGCTGCATGCGCTGGTGCCGCAGTCGCCCAGCACGCCTTGCCAGCCGGCGCTGTGGAAGTACACCGACGTATGGCCCTTCCTGATGAAGTCGGGCGAACTGATCACGGCCGAAGAGGCCGTGCGCCGTGTGTTGATCCTGGAAAACCCCGGCCTGCGCGGACAGTCGTGCATCACGCAGTCGCTGTACGCAGGCCTGCAGGTGATCATGCCGGGCGAAATAGCGCCCAGCCACCGCCACACACAAAGCGCATTGCGCTTCGTGGTGGAAGGCCATGGCGCCTTCACCGCCGTGGATGGCGAACGCACGCAGATGAAACCCGGCGACTTCATCATCACCCCCAGCTGGACCTGGCACGACCATGGCCACGAAGGCCGTGTCGAATCTGACGCGCCCGTAGTCTGGCTGGACGGCCTGGACATACCCATGCTGCGCTTTTTCGATGCCGGTTTCGCCGAAAACGGCACGGCCAGGCAACAGGAAGTCACCAAGCCCGAAGGCATCAGCACCCACCGCTATGGCGCCAACATGCTGCCGATGCGGTATGACGCCCCGTTCGGTGAAACCTCGCCCATCTTCAGCTACCCCTACGACCGCACGCGCGAAACCCTGCACCAGCTGGAAACCCATGCCGACATCGATGCCTGGGACGGCGTCAAGCTGCGCTATGTGAATCCGGCCACCGGCGGCTCACCCATGCCGACCATGGCCACCTTCATGCAGCGCCTGCCGGCAGGCTTTGCAGGCAAGCCCTGGCGCCAGACTGACGGGGCCGTGTTCAGCGTGGTTGAGGGCACGGGCTCCGTTGACATTGAACGGAACGGCGAAACCCGGACGTTCGAGTTTGGCCCGCGCGACCATTTTGTGATTCCGTCGTGGCACACTGCGCAATTGCGTTCGGCGCAAGGTTGTGTGCTGTTCAGTTTTTCAGACCGCCCGGTGCATCTGGCACTGGGCATACACAGAGAAGAAAGGTTGTCATGAGTTTTGTCATCACCCCACCRGCCGCGGTGTCCGTCCCCGTTGTCGGCACCAAAGACCGGTTTCCGGTCAACCGCATTTATTGCGTGGGCCGCAACTACGAAGAACACGCCAAGGAAATGGGCTTTACCGGCCGTGAGCCGCCCTTCTTTTTCCTCAAACCCGCGAATGCCGCTGTCGTGGTGGACGCCGGCGCGACGGGCACCATCCCCTACCCATCGCTGACCAAGAACCTGCACCATGAAATCGAGCTGGTCGTGGCCATTGGCACCGGCGGTAAAAACATCAAGGCCGCCGACGCGCAAAAGCACATCTACGGTTATGCCGTGGGCCTGGACATGACGCGCCGCGACCTGCAGGGCGAGATGAAGAAGCAAGGCCGCCCATGGTGCATTGGTAAAGCCTATGACCACTCCGCCCCCATCGGCCCTATCACACCCGCTGGCCAGGCCGGTGACGTGGCCAATGCCGAGCTCTACATCCAGGTGAACGGCAAGGATCGCCAGCGCAGCAATGTCTCCAAGCTGATCTGGAATATTGCCGAAACCATTGAACACCTGTCGGCAGCATGGGAGCTGCAGCCCGGCGACCTGATTTACACCGGCACGCCCGAAGGCGTCGCGGCCGTGGTTTCGGGCGACACCATGGTCGGCGGTGTAGCGGGGCTGGAAACACTCACTGTCAAAGTCATCTGAACAAGGTGTTGGCAAGCGCATGTCACGGCGGGGCAGCTGCGCGATAACCGCGCAACTGCTTTAATCACCGCGCAAATACCCCGTTTTACCCGGGGTAACCCGCCTGACTGCTTGCCTCCTCAATTCTGATAATCGGCTTACCCGGTTTTTGGGAGCTCCCAAATGCCAAGACCTGCTTTTTGGAGAGCCTTCTTGAAAATCCTGCAGTCCCTTGCAAAATTCTGCGCTGTGCTGGCCGGCGTTCTGCTCACGGTGATCACGCTCATGACCTGTGCCAGCCTGATTGGCCGCAACCTGCTGGGCGCGACCCTCGTCGGCGACTTCGAACTCACCGGTGTGGTCACCGGGGCCGCGATCGCGCTGTTCATGCCCCTTTGCCAGATCAAACGCGGCAACATCATCGTCGACTTCTTCACCGCCAAACTGGGCGAAACCTCGAACGACAGGCTGGACCGTTTCGGTGCCTTGCTGTTGGGCCTGGTGTTTGCCCTGTTGGCCTGGCGCACGGTGCTGGGCGGCCTCAATTCGTACAACACGCACTCTGAAACCCAGATCCTGGGATTTCCCGAATGGACGGTGTATGCCGCCATGGTTCCGCCCTTTGTGCTGACCTGCGTGATCGGTGTGTACCAATCCGTCTTCGGCTTCGGCGACGCCCATGCGCCGCACAATCCGCTGGACGAGCTGGAGGCACACGTATGAGCTCCATCACGCTGGCTCTCGTCATTTTCGGCATCATGCTGGTCTTCATGGCCGTGCGCGTGCCTATCGCAGTTGCCATGTTTACCGCGGGCGCCATCGGTTACGTGATGCAGACCGGCTGGGGGCCGTTTTCCAGCTTCCTCAACACCCAGGCCTTTGCGCGCTTTGCCAGCTACGACCTGTCGGTGATTCCGCTCTTCATCCTGATGGGGCATTTCGCGACGCAGGGCGGCATCAGCCGCGCGCTGTTCGGTTTTGCGGCAGGCGTGATGGGCCGCTTCAAGGGCGGTCTGGCCATGGCGTCCATCCTGGCTTGTGCGGCATTCGGCGCCATCTGCGGCTCCTCGGTGGCCACGGCCGCCACCATCACCGGCGTGGCACTGCCAGAGATGAAACGCCACGGTTATTCAGGCCGGCTTGCCACGGGCACTCTGGCAGCCGGCGGCACCCTGGGCATCCTGATCCCCCCATCGGTGCCGCTGGTGATTTACGCCATCCTCACCGAGCAGAATATCGCCAAGCTGTTTGCGGCGGCCATGGTGCCGGGCATCATCGCGATGTTCGGCTACATGGTGGCCATTGCCATCTACGTGCGGCTGGTGCCCGGACAGGCGCCCGAGGTAGACAACGACAGGCCGCCGATGACGATGGCCTCCGCGTTGGGCATACTGCCCATCGCCATCATCTTCCTGATCGTCTTCGGCGGCATTTACGGCGGCCTGTTTACGCCGACTGAAGGCGCCGCGGTGGGTGCCGCCGCCACTTTCGTAGCCGCCTTGCTCAAGCGCGAGATCACCTGGGCCAAATTCAAGCTGTGCTTTTATGCCACGGCGGAAAGCTCGGCCATGATCTTCCTGATCTTTATAGGCGCCGACCTCATGAACTCCGCCCTGGCCCTGACGCAGGTGCCTAACCAGCTCGCCGGCGTGGTCGGCGGTTGGGGACTGTCGCCGCTGATGGTTGTCACGGCCATCCTGCTGTTTTACGTGGTGCTGGGGGCCGTGATGGACGAGTTGTCCATGCTGCTGCTGACGATTCCCATCTTTTTCCCGATGGTGATGGGCCTGGATTTCGGCATGGCCAAGGAATCCACCGCGATCTGGTTCGGCATCATGGTACTGATGACGGTCGGCTTTGGCATGCTGGCGCCGCCGGTGGGCCTGAACGTCTATGTGGTCAATGGCCTGGCCAAAGACGTGCCTATCAGCGAAAGCTACAAAGGTGTCATGCCATTCCTCATCAGCGACACCATCCGCACCACCCTGCTGCTGCTGTTCCCGGGCATATCGCTGTGGCTGGTGAAATACATCAGCTAGGGTCTATGGCTAGGGCTTTTACCGCTTCTCAAACCCATCCGCTTGCCTTAAGTTAGTCAAATTGTTTATAGGAGACACGCCATGATTCAGCGACGAACCCTTCTCAAGACCAGCGCCGCCGCAGCCTTGGGCGCACCGGCGCTGTCGGGCCTGGCCCAGCAGGCCGTGACACTGAAGTTCCATACTTTCATGTCGCCCTCGTCCAATGTCTGGCTGGCCATGCACAAGCCCTGGATGGACAAGGTCGAAAAAGAATCCGGCGGCCGTATCAAGTTTGAAGGCTACCCGGCCATGCAGCTGGGCGGCACGCCTGTACAGCTCTACGACCAGGCCAAAGACGGCGTGGTTGACGTGGTGTGGACATTGCCCGGCAATACGGCCGGCCGCTTCCCGCGGATCGAGGTGTTTGAGCTGCCCTTCATGATGTCCAACGCCGAAGCGACTTCCAAGGCGTTCTGGGAATACGTGCAAACCGTTGCACCCGATGAATTCAAGGATACGCAGGTGCTGGCGCTGCAGGTGCACGGCCCCGGTGTGATCCACACGGTCGACAAGCCCGTCAAGTCGATTGCCGACATGCGCGGCCTCAAGCTGCGCGCGCCGACCCGCCAGGTCACCAAGCTCATGGGCGTGCTGGGCGCCACGCCCGTCGGCATGCCGCTGCCGCAGATTCCCGACGCGCTGAGCAAGGGCACCATTACAGGGTGCGTGATTCCGTGGGAAGTCGTGCCTTCGGTCAAGGTCAACGAGCTCACCAAATTCCATGCCGAGTTCGACCCCGCCGGCGGCAGCCTTTACACCACCACCTTTGTGATGGCCATGAACAAGGCGAAATACAACTCGCTCGCACCCGACCTCAAGAAGGTCATCGACAACAACTCCGGCATGGCCACCTCGGCMTGGCTGGGCAAGGTGCAGCAGGGCAACGACGTTCCCGGCCGCAAGACCGCCAGYGACCGCGGCAACACGATYTACACCGTGAGCGCGGCCGAAGCCCAGGAATTCCGCCGCAAATCGCGTACGGTGGARGTCGAATGGGTGGAAGACATGAACAAGAAGGGTTTTGACGGCAAGAAGCTGCTGGACACGGCACGCGCCCTGATTGAAAAGCACACCAAGACGACCAAGACTTGATCAATACCCGTGCTGGGTGCGCATTCATGAAACCGGGCTTATGCCCGGTTTTTTTATGCCCTACCCATGTTCTTATGCCTTTTCGGCTTTCAGCCCAATGAATACGGGCGCAATCGGCTCCTGATTTAATAGCACTCCACTTCGGGCAAAACCAGCACGACAGCCGGGTTACTG
>NZ_JBFUCA010000188.1:0-7513 GCF_056405475.1 Polaromonas sp. P1_G4 | reverse complement strand
GCGGGGAAGGGCGGCGGTGTACTGCCTTCGTCGCCCAGCCAGGCAAACAGCACGCCGGCTTTTTCAATGACGGGATAGCTGCGCTGGCGTATGCGTTCGCACAACTTGCTGCCTGTGGGCTCTGCCGGGGTTTCCAGGCAGCGGCCGTCGGTGGCGAACTTCCAGCCGTGAAAWGGGCAACGCAGGCCGCCGCCTTGCGCGGCGCTTTCGCGGCGGCCAAACGACAGGTCGGCGCCGCGGTGTGTGCAGTCGCGGTCCAGCAGGCCCCATGCGCCGGAGGCGTCCTTGAACAGCACCAGATCCTGGCCGAACAGCTTCAAGGCCTTGACCGGGCGGATTTCCATGCGCGGGTCCAGCGCCGGATTGAACTCATCCACCAGTGCAGCGGGCTGCCAGTATTGGCGCAGCAGCTTGCCGCAGGGCGTGCCCGCGGTGATGCGGGTGAGCAGTTCGTTCTGTTCAGCGTTCATGGAGACCTCAAAACGGTATACCGAAATTAAAATTCAGTGTACATTCTCGGGCATGAACTTGCAAGAAACCGTTTTGATGCAGTTGCGCGACCTGATCCTGCGTGGCGAGTTTGAGCCGGGCCAGCGCCTGGCCGAGCAGCAACTGGCCGAACGCCTGGGCGCCTCGCGCACACCGGTGCGGGCCGCGCTGGTCACGCTGGAGCAGGAAGGGTTGGTCGAGGCCAACGACACCGGCAAATACCTGGTGCGCCAGTTCACCCCGCGCGAAGTGGCCGATGCGATTGCAGTGCGTGGCCATCTGGAAGGCATGGGGGCGCGGCTGGTGGCTGAGCACGGCGTGTCACGCCAGCTGCAGCTCGATTTGCAGTCTTGCCTGGATGAAGGTGACCGCGCGCTAGCGGCCAACCCGCTGGGCTATGACAACTACGCGGCCTATGCGGCCATGAACGACCGCTTCCACGCGCTCATCCTGGAGGCCAGCGGCAACCGTGCACTGCAACGCGCGATCGAATTGAACGACAAGCTCCCCTTCGCGTCTGCCTCGGCCATGTTGCCCATGCAGTCCACGCTGGAGCAGGACCGGGACTGGATGCACTACGCGCACCGCCAGCACCACATGCTGTTTGCAGCGCTCAAGGCTGGGGAGGGCGCGCGTGCGCAGGCGCTGGCGGTGGAGCACACCGAGGTCGCGCAGATGAACATGCGCATGGCGCTGCAGCGGCGCGCCGAAACCGAAAGCCTGATGCCGGGCTTGCGCCTGGTCGTCGGTGGTTAAGCCGCAGGCGCTTTATTAGCGTTCGCCCAGCAGCAGCTTCAGGTCAATGGATTCGGCAACCGCCTTGTTGCCGGCATCACCCAGGTGCAGGTGGTCGCCCGAGTCATAGGCGGGCAGGATGCGCAGCGGGTTCTGCGGGTCGCGCACCACCGCATCGAAATCCAGCACCGCATCAAACTCGCCGCTGCGCATCCACGCGTTGATGCGCTGTCGCACGGCGTCTTTTGCGGGGCTGTAGTAATTGGCAATCGGCGAGCCCGGCATGGTCAGCGCGCCCTCAAAGGGTGTCAGCGTGGCGCCGACGATGCGCACGCCCCGGCTTCTGGCGCGCGCAATCAGCTGGCGGTAACCGGCTATCAGCGCGTCGGTCTGTATGGCGGGCTCCTTGGGTTCGAGGGTGCTGCCGGGCCAGCTGATGTCGTTGATGCCCATGAGCAGCACCACGCTGGTGACACCGGGCTGGTTCAGCACGTCGCGCTCAAAGCGCGCCAGCGCATTCATGCCCATGTGGTTTTTGAGAACCCGCCCGCCCGAGATGCCGGCATTGAGGACAGCCACGTTGTCCCCGGCCAGGCGGCGCGCCAGGAAGTCCGGCCACCGCTGATCGGTGCCTGGAGTTGATGCCGCGCCGTCGGTGATGGAGTCGCCAAAGGCCACCACGCTGCGTGTGCCCGGTGCGGCCTCCACCAGCACGGCGCTGAGAAAGAGGCGGCTGTTCACCGTGGCATCTGCCTTAAGGACGCTCGCGTTCGCGGCATTGCCTGCAGCAATCTGCGCGGGCTGCAGGCCGTCCCAGTGGATGGTGGTGAGTGGTGTCGTTTGTGGGAAGTAGAGGCTGACCGACAGGCGGCTCAGCGGCGCGACCGGCATCTCGACCGGGTCACTCATCACGACAGCGCTTGCCGGTACGGCGACTGTCTGCTGGCCGCCAAAGGTCAATGCCTTGCCGGCTCCGTCAGTGGGCGCTATCTGGGCCGCGCCTATTTGCAAGGCCTGCGAGCCGTATTCGTTCGACAGCACAATGCGCACGCGTGAGCCGCCCACGCTGGCCCGGACGGTCTGGCGTACTGTCTGGTCGTGAAGCGTGGCGGGAAGGCCCAGCGGCAGCACAAAGTCATCGCGCCAGATCGGCTGGGGGCTGGCCGTCCAGCTTGGCGTCCATGCGTTGACATCGGCTGCCCGCGCCTGCGGCAAAACGCTGGCGGCCAGCAACGTGAATGAAAGAAGGACTTGACGCGCGCGCCGCTTTGGAATGAAAAATGTGTTCATGGTGTGGTTCTCTCAGCAGATGACGGGGATGGCGCGCGGCTCGGCCTTGTCGCGCGACAGGCTGTACAACGTGACCGCGATGCCGGCCACCGTGATCAGCGCAGCCAGCCAGCTCAGGCCACCCAGGCCGAAGGAACTGCTGACGACCAAACCGCCCAGCCAGGCGCCCAGCGCATTGCCCACATTGAAGGCGCCGATGTTGAGGCTGGCCGCCAGGTTCTGGCCCGCGCCGTGCGCCTGCTGCAGCACGCGCATCTGCAGCGGCGCCACCGTGGCAAAAGAGGCCGCGCCCAGCAGCCCGACAAACACCACCGTGGCCACCGGCGAATGCAGCACAAAGCCCATCACGCCCAGCACCAGCGCCAGCGCGCCCAGCGTAAGCAGCAGCGACATCCGCAGCCCGTGGTCGGCCAGGCGCCCGCCCAGCAGGTTGCCCACAAAGAAGCCGCCGCCAAACACCAGCAGGATGGGCGACACTGCCGCCTCGCTGAAGCCGGTGATCTGCGTGAGGATGGGCTGGATATAAGTGAAGATCGCAAACAGGCCGGCGAAGCCGAGCACGGTCATCAACAAGCCCAGCAGAACCTGCGGGCGGGCCAGGCCGGCCAGTTCTTGCCGGATGGTCGAGGTACCGTTTTCAGCCGCGCTGCGCGGCACAAAAATGGCCAGCACCACAAAAGCCAGCAAGCCGATCAGCGTGACCACCCAGAAGGTAGAGCGCCAGCCGTAATGCAACCCCAGCCAGGCGCCAGCGGGCACGCCGAGCAGTGTGGCCAGCGACAGCCCGCTGAACATGATGGCAATGGCTGAGGCTTTTCGCTCGGGCGCGACCAGGCMGGTGGCCACGATGGAACCCACGCCAAAGAAGGTGCCATGCGCCATCGAGGTGATGATGCGGGCCGCCATCAGGCTGCCGTAGTCCGGCGCCAGCGCACAAGCCAGGTTGCCCAGCGTGAAGATGGCCATCAGCGCCAGCAACACGGTTTTGCGCGGCAGCTTGCGCGTGGCCAGCGTCAGCACCGGTGCACCCACCGCCACGCCCAGGGCGTAGCCGGAAATCAGCAGCCCGGCCGAGGCGATGGTGACGCCCAGGTCGGCGGAGACCTGCAACAGCAGGCCCATGATGACAAATTCTGTCGTGCCGATGCCGAAGGAGCCGGCGGTGAGGGCCAGAAGGCCTAAAGGAAGTGAAGGGAGTGATTTGCGCGCATCCATGAAAGTCGCCTAAAAAGAGGATGTGCTTAGTGTGGAGACGAAGTGCTATCTTGACTAGAATGTCATAAAGACAATCATTTGTGAATTCAATTCACAGTAATTCGCGAAAAATACCAGATCATGCCCCGCATAGACGTCAACCGCTCCGGCGAGATGGAGGCCTTTGTCCAGGTCGTGGACAAAGGCGGTTTTTCGGCCGCCGCCCGGCAGCTGTGCATGACCCCTTCGGCCGTCAGCAAGCTGGTGACCCGGCTGGAGGCGCGGCTGGGTACGCGGCTTGTCAACCGCACTACACGCAAGCTGCAGCTCACACCCGAAGGCACGACGTTTTACGAGCAGAGCACGCGCGTGCTGGCCGACATGGACGAGGCCGAGCGCGGCGCCGCGGCCGGCGCCATGCCGCGCGGGCGCGTCAGCATCAACGCCAGCATGCCCACCGCGCACTGCTTGCTGCTGCCGCTGGTGCCGGCCTTTCACGAGCGCTTCCCGGATATTTTGCTGGACATTACCTTGACCGACCGCGTAGTCGACCTGCTGGACGAGCGCACCGATGTGGCAATCCGCTGGGGCGCACTCGCGTCGTCCCAACTGGTGGCGCGGCGCCTGGGTGATACCGCGCAGGTGATTGTCGGCAGCCCTGATTACCTGGCGCGACACGGCACGCCGCGCACGCTGGAAGAGCTGGAGGCGCACCAGCGCCTGGCCCATACCTTCAAACGCAATATGCATTACTGGCCGGTGCGGGTAGACGGACAGATTCAGCAGTTGCCGATCACCGGCTATGCGCGTGCCAGCGACGGCGAGGCGCTGCGCCACCTGGTGCTGGCGGGCGCCGGGCTGGCCCGCATGTCGATGTTCCACGTCGGCCGCGACATTGACGCGGGCCGCCTGGTGCCGGTGGCTGAAAGCCTGAACCCGGGCGAGCGCGAACCCATCCATGCAGTATTTGTCGGCCGGGGCGGCCGCTTGCCGGCGCGCGTGCGCGTGCTGCTGGATTTTCTGGTTGAGCAGGTCACGCAGGAGGTTCTTGATGGTGGCGGGCTCGGGCATGACTACCAGCTGCATCAGCCCTGACGCCTGAATGCGCCCGCACACAAACAGTGCGTGTGTGCTAAGTACTACCCCCTACATAGGTTCCCTATGGTTGCAGCGAGATAACTTGCCTAGTATTGGTAACAAGTCGTAAGGCTGCGAGGCCACTCCGGCCATGGAGATTTCTATGCACCGCAATTCTGTTCACACCTTGGGTCTTTCCCTTTTGCTGTTGGCTTTGTCCAGTGCAAGTTTTGCGCAGGAGCGCTTCAGCGTGTCCGCAGACAACCAGGAAGTCACCGATAGCCGCACCGGCCTGGTCTGGCGGCGCTGCGCGGAAGGCATGGTCTGGAAGGGCAAGACCTGCACCGGGCAACCGGCTTTCCTGAACCATCCCGATGCGGCCGCGCGTGCCAAGGCGGCTTCCGCGCCGGAGGCCGAATGGCGCTTGCCGATTCTCAAAGAACTCTCCAGCATCGTCTCTGCACGAGAGGCTGACGTGGACAAGGCGGCGATAGATCMTAGTGCTTTTCCGGGCACGCCCGTGGCGCGCTTCTGGACATCGAGCAGCACCGGCCCGGGCTATTTCACCTTTGTGGGTTTCAGCGACGGCAGCGCCGGTGAAGCCCCGCGCGCCACGGCGGCCGTCGTGCGCCTGGTGCGCAATGCGAAGTAAGCGGCACCCAACGCCGGCGGCAGCCGGCGCATCGGGCCTCAGTCTTTGGCCACCTGCAGCACCAGTTTGCCGAAGTTCTCGCCGTTGAAAAGTTTGAGCAGTGTTTCCGGGAAAGTGTCCAGTCCCTCGACGATGTCTTCCTTGCTTTTCATGGTGCCGGCCTTGAGGTAACCCGCCATCTCAGCCACACCGACGTGGTAGCGGTCGGYGTAATCGAATACCACGATGCCTTCCATGCGGGCGCGATTGACCAGCAGCGATAAATAATTGGCGGGGCCCTTCACGGGCGTGGTGTTGTTGTACTGGCTGATGGCGCCGCAGATGATGATGCGGGCGCCGCGCGCCAGCCGCGCCAGCACCATGTCCAGGATCTCGCCGCCCACGTTGTCGAAGTAGATGTCGATGCCCTTGGGGCAATGTTCCTTCAATCCGGCACGCACGTCGCCGTTCTTGTAGTCGATGCAGGCGTCAAAGCCCAGTTCCTTGACCACCCAGTCGCACTTGGCCTTGCCCCCGGCAATGCCCACCACCCGGCAACCCTTGAGCTTGGCAATCTGGCCCACTGTCTGGCCCACGGCGCCGGCCGCGCCGGAAACCACGACGGTTTCGCCGGCCTTGGGCAGGCCGACTTCCAGCAGGCCGAAGTAACCCGTCATGCCGGGCAGGCCCAGCACATTGAGCCAGGATGTCAGGCCCAGGCGCGGGTCGATCTTGAACATGCCGCTGCGCTTGACCTGGTCGGCCGGGATCAGGCAGTACTCCTGCACGTCGAGAGCGGCGTTCACGTAGTCCCCCACGGCAAAGGCCGGGTTTTGTGAGGCGATCACTTTGCCTACACCGCCGGCGCGCATCACGGCGCCGATTTCCACCGGCGGGATGTAGCTCTTGGCGTCGTTCATCCAGCCGCGCATGGCCGGGTCCAGCGACAGGTACAGGGTTTTGACGAGTACGCCGCCCGGGCCGGGTTCGGCGACCGGCTCGGTGGTGAAGCTCCAGTTGTCACGGGTGGGCAGGCCGACGGGACGGCTTGCCAGGCGAATCTGGTGGTTGGCTAGGGTGGCGATGGCGCTCATGGGTGTCTCCGGGAGTGGCGAATGCAAAAAGGCAATGGTAGTGGCGGACTGCCCGCGCGTCAGTCGCCCACGCGATTGCCCTGCCACTGATGGTCGCTTAACCAGCTCAGCTTGAAGCCACACGAAGTGCGCTACGGCGGGGATGTATCTAACCCAGCCGGGGCCGCGGAACCGGCTTTGCCGGGCCGCAGGCGCAGCGCCCCCTCGGGGGGCAGGGGGTGACACGAAGTGCGCGACCGTGGGGGCCATCGTTTATGCTTTAGAGATGAAACTCCACAACTATTTCCRCTCTTCTTCGTCGTTTCGTGTACGTATTGCGATGGAGATCAAGGGTCTGAGCTACGACTACATTCCCGTGCACATCGCCAAAGGCGAGCACAAGCAGCCGTCTTACGCCGCCCTGGCCGCCGACACCCTGGTGCCGCTGCTCGAAGTCGACGGTGAAAAACTTTCGCAGTCCATGGCCATCATCGAATACCTCGATGAAAAACACCCCACACCGGCCCTGTTGCCCGCCGACGCGGTGGGCCGCGCCAAGGTGCGCGCGCTGGCCCAGTCCATCGCCTGCGAAATCCACCCCATCAACAACCTGCGCGTCCTGAAATACCTGGTCAAGGAACTCAAGCTCGACGAAGCTGCAAAGAACGCCTGGTATGTGCACTGGTGCCGCGAAGGCCTGGAGGCCTTTGAACGCCAGCTGGCGCAATTGCCGGCATCGACCTATTGCTATGGCGATACACCAACACTGGCTGATTGCTGCCTGGTGCCGCAGATATTCAATGCCAAACGCTTTAACGTGAGTTTTGACAGACTGCCTCGCACCATGGCCGCGTTCGACGCCTGTATGGCGCTGCCGGCCTTCCAGAAGGCCCAGCCTTCGGCCTGCCCCGACAACGAAGCCTGAGAATGTGGCCCCCACGCTCCCCACTTCGTGTGGTTCACGAGGCCTTGCAGGCCGCGGCTTGCGAGACGCTACGCCTCTGTCGCCTGTCCAAACCTGCTC
>NZ_JBFUCA010000187.1:0-7518 GCF_056405475.1 Polaromonas sp. P1_G4 | reverse complement strand
GACTTGGCGGACGGCGCCACACTGAGCCCCCCGCCCTGCTGAACGTATTCAATGTCGACCCCCAGCGGCAAGGGCGCGGCATTGGCTTCGAGCCACTTGATCACCTCGGCATCGGGCACCACGCCGGCCGCCGCGGGCCCGGCACGCAAACTGCCGTGCGAGAGCACCAACACCACATCGGCCTTGCCGTCCATGACCTTGATGGCGGCCTGCCAGGCGGGGAAATCGCCCAGCGTGTGGGTGACCGCCACACTGTGCGGCGCCCAGTTGAAAGCCTCGACCTGCCTGAGTTGACCCTGGCTGGTGGGGCCGGCATCGCCCAGCACCGCCACGCGTACGGGCTGGCCCTTTTTGACGTGCTGCAGCAAGTCTCGCATGGCGGCGAGCGGCAGGCGCTCGGCGACACCGGTGACGTTGGCTGCGCCCACGTACCCGTACTCTGCGGGCTCATGGTCTATGGCGGCGAACACCACCCTGGGACGGCCCTGYCCGGCGAAGCGGCGCATCACGTATTGCTGGGCTTCGTCGTCTACCGCAATCACCAGGTCGGGGTTGAACTGCTCAATGGCGCGCAGGCCTTCCTTTGCGGCGTCCTGGCGGTGGTCTTCATCGGGAAGGCGGTCTATGCCCAGGTAATGCCAGCGAACAGTCAAGGGCTGCCTGTTTTTGTCCAGGACATGGCGTATGCCTTCGTCCATCTTGCCGACGGTGGTGGAGTTGCGGTCCGAGCTGTGCAGCACCAGCACCCGCGGCTTGGACAGGTTGAACATGCCCAGCAGCAGCAGCGCGACGAGAAGGGCCGCGCCCGTCAGGACAGCGAGGGTTCCGTTTTTCATACCAGGCCCAGCCATTCCCAGTAAGGGATCGAGAGATAGGCCGCCAGCAGGCGCGCCAGGTTCATCCAGTGGTTATAGCGCAGGAAATCGGTGTGTTTGTAGTAGCGGTCCAGCCCGCTTCCCATGACCTGCAGGTACTGTGAGCTTTGGTAGGGTATGAACCAGATGTCGCTGAACATGGCGGTCAGGAAGACCACGACCCAGGGGTTGATGAACTGCGCCTGCCCGATCGGCAGAAGGATGACCGCAGCCACGATCATGCCGGCGGTGATGGGCAGCACCAGGCGCAGCAGCAGCGTGACCACCAGCGCGACCGGGATGAACCAGACCATTTTTCCGCCGACGAAATCAAACATGTTGCCCGCGGAATGGGCCAGTGCGGTGTCCAGCCCCAGGTAGCTGATGGCGCGGCTCAGGCCGTCGAGGCTGAGCAGAAAGAAAATCATCGGCCAGTCGATCTTCTRCTGGAAGTCTTTCTTGCTCAGCAAGCCCATGAGCAGCAGGCCCACCAGCAAAAAGGCCGCCAGCCAGGCGGGAGAAATCTGGTGCCAGCCGGCGGTGCCGGCGCCCACCAGGAAGAACAGGAAACCGGTGAGTGCGGCTTTTTCGGGCCGGGTGACGTCGCCCAGCAGGGCCAGCTGTCGCTCGAGCCTTTCCTTGGGCAAAGCGGCCTGGGCCGTGCGCCCAAAACACAGGCGCACCACCACCAGGTGCGCGGCCGTGACGGTGAGCGCAGCCACGCCGGCCGCGACAAACCAGAACAGGCCCTGGAACTGGTCCTGCAGTTRCACGGGCAGCATGCCGAAAGCCGTCAGGTTGGACGACTTGCTGGTCAGCAGCATCGGCGAGAACAGCATGGCACCGGAAAACGTGGCGGCCATCAGGGCCGTGGCGGACTTGCTGTGCGCCGGCAGGTTGAGGCCTTCGATCATGTCGCGGTAAAACGGAAGCACCAGCGACAACCGCGCATTGCCCGAGGGCATGATGGGCGACAGCAGGTAACCCGACAGCAGCAGCGCCGCCTGGTGCCAGAACGGCGTGTCGGGCAGGCGTATCAGCAACCACAACATGAAGCGGTAGCTCAGGCCCGAAGCGGAAATCACCGCGGCCAGCGCATACACGCCCACTAGCGTGGTGAGCGTTCTTGACGAGAAACCGGCCAGCGCGACTTCGTAGGGCACAAGACCGACGATCAGCACCGCGGCGATGGCCACCAGTGGCGGCACGAACTCGTCGGCCAGGTTGAACAGCCACATCAGCACCGTGGCCGACAGGATGGCCAGGAACAACGAGGCCTCCACCACCAGCCCAGCCGAGCCGGAGAGGAAATAAATCGCGGGCGGCACCAGCACCACGCCCAGCCAGCCCACCAGCTCGCGCCGGGAAATGGGTTTGGCCGGTTTTTTGGCGGCAGGCTTGCCGGGGGCCGGCGCAAGAAAGGATTCGCCGCCCACATAACCCATCAGCGTCAGCCAGGCCTTGTTGCGCAAGGCGGGCGATTTCGCAGCCAGCTCGGCCAGGGCGTCGCGGGGGACCTGCACCGCCCTGACCGGCGTGGCTGCCGTGACGCTGCACAGGTAGCTGGCCGTATCGCAGGCGGCCTCTTCACCGCAGCGCATGCCCGGCAGCGCGACGGTACGGCCGCCAGGCGTGGTCAGCTGCAGCTCACCGGTTTCGATCACGTACAGAAATTCGGCCGGCGCGCCTTTTTCGTACAGCGTGTCGCCGGCGGCGAATTCCAGCGTGTGCAGGCTGCCGAGCAGGCGTGCAAGCTGGCTACCGGAAAGGTCGGTGAAAAGCGCGTCGCCACGCAAAAGCGCCAGGATGTCGGCGTCGGGGATGACACCAGGAATGACGGAGGAAACAGGCATGGATTCCCGGACCTACAGTGAGGTGACGGTAAGAATCCGCAGGGGCGTCGGCATGGAACCTCCTCCTTTAGCTATTGTATTGATAGCTGCTTGCGCCCGGCTTGATTGGCCTGCAGCTGTTTTCTGCCATTAAATCACCGTTTTCCCGAAAACGGCCGCCGGAAAACCCTAGGAGGCCACTGCGCCGTGGCCACTCGATACGACAGGAAGACCTGCGAGCTTCTTCAGGCCTCAAAAGTCCCCGCTGCCGCCGCTGGCCAGGCTTTCGAACTTGGTGATGCGGTTCAGGAACGCCAGTTTGACTGTGCCGGTGGGGCCGTTACGCTGCTTGCTGATGATGACCTCGGCGACGCCCGGCTCCTTGCAGGCCTCTTTGGTGTAGTACTCGTCACGGTAGATGAACATGATGATGTCGGCGTCCTGCTCGATGGCGCCGGACTCGCGCAGGTCGCTCATCATGGGGCGTTTGTCGGTGCGGGATTCCACGCCGCGGCTGAGCTGCGACAGCGCGATCACGGGGCACTGCAGCTCTTTGGCCAGCATCTTCAGGCCGCGTGAGATTTCGCCGACGGCGGTGGCGCGGTTCTCGTCTGCCATGCCGCCGGATACGCTCATGAGCTGCAAATAGTCGACCACAATCAGGCCGAGCTTGCCGCACTGGCGTGCCAGGCGGCGGGCGTTGGCACGCAGCTCACTCACAGTGAGGCCGGGGGTTTCGTCGATGTGCAACGAAACCGTGCGCAGCTTTTCAATGGCTTCGGTCAGGCGCGGCCATTCTTCGTCCGTCAGGGCGCCGGTGCGCAGATGGGTCTGGTCGATGCGGCCAATGGAGCCCACGATACGCACGGCAAGCTGCGAGGCGCCCATTTCCATGGAGAACACGGCAACGGGCAGACCTTCGAGCAAGGCGACGTTTTCGGCAATGTTGATGGCCAGTGCGGTTTTGCCCATGGAGGGGCGCGCCGCCAGGATCACCAGGTCACCGGCCTGGAAGCCGGACGTCATGCGGTCCAGGTCGTAGAAGCCCGTGGGCACGCCGGTGACGTCCTGCGGATTCTCGGCCATCTCGGTGACGCGATCGAGCAGGCTCACGACCAGCGTGTCCATGCTCTGGAAGCCTTCTTTCATGCGCGAGCCCTGCTCGCCGATCTTGAAGATCTTCTGTTCGGCCTCGTCGAGGATGGTGGCGACGTCTTTCCCCTGCGGGTTGAAGGCATTGGTGGAAATCTCGTCCGAGGCGGACACCAGTTTGCGCAGGATGGAGCGCTCGCGCACGATCTCCGCGTAGCGGCGGATGTTGGACGCGCTGGGAACGTATTGCGCAAGGGAATTGAGGTAGCTCAGGCCCCCTACTTCGTCGGCCTTGCCCTGGTTCTGCAGGTGCTCGTAGACCGTGATGATGTCGGCCGGTTTGGAGGCGTTGATCAGGGCGCCTACGGCGGCATAGATCAGCTTGTGTTCGGAGCGGTAGAAGTCCTGGTCGGTCAGCAGGTCGCCCACACGGTCCCACGCGCCGTTGTCGAGCAGCAGGCCGCCCAGCACGCTGGATTCACCCTCGATGGAGTGCGGCGGAATGCGCAGCTGGGCGATCTGGCGGTCAGGGCTGTAGCCGGGATCGTCATAGGTGGAAAGTACGGCGGACATGGGTTTCCTTGGGAGAGGGTGAATGGTACGCCGGGAGCGTAAAACCTCACGGGATAAGGTTGTGGATAACCGGGGGAAATCGGGTGGAAATACACCGTGAGCTTGTGTACAGCCGCTTGATCCGGCCGGCCATGAAAAAAGCCGCTCGGCGAGCGGCTTTTTTTCGGGAAGGGAGAAAACGCTTAAGCGGTTTCGCCGTACACGGTGACGGTGATGTCCACTGCCACGTCGGTGTGCAGGGCAACGGTCACGGCGTGGTCGCCAACAATCTTCAGCGGACCGTTAGGCATGCGGATTTGCGACTTCAGCACAGGGAAGCCCTGCTTGGTCAGCTCGGCCGAGATGTCATGGTTGGTGACGGAGCCGAACAGGCGGCCGTCAACACCGGCTTTTTGCGTGAGCTTGACGGTGGTGCCGCCGAGCTTTGCGCCCTGGGCCTGCATTTCGGCCAGCTTGGCAGCTGCAGCTTTTTCGAGTTCGGCGCGCTTGGCTTCGAATTCGGCCTTGTTGGCTTCCGTGGCGCGGCGTGCGCGGCCCGAAGGGATCAGGAAGTTGCGTGCATAGCCGTCTTTGACCTTGACGATTTCGCCGAGGTTACCGAGGTTCACGACTTTGTCGAGCAGAATAATTTGCATGGTCGTGCTCCTTACAGGCTACGGTGCTGGTCGCTGTAAGGCAGCATCGCGAGGAAGCGAGCGCGCTTGACGGCGGTGTTGATCTGGCGCTGGAAAATCGCGCGCGTGCCGGTCAGGCGTGCGGGGATGATTTTTCCGTTTTCGGCTACGAAATCGCGCAGGGTGTCGATGTCTTTGTAGTCGATTTCTTCAACGCCAGCGGCTGTGAAGCGGCAAAAACGCTTGCGCTTGAACAGCAGGGATTGGGTATTGCGCTTGGGGCGCTTGTCTTTGTTGAAACGTTTTGGTCCGGGCATGATGGACTCCTTAAATGGGGTTCGGTACTTGCTCTACCTTGTGCAGAGCCTGGATATGAAAAACAACACCTTTGCTGGTGCGCGCATTGATCAGAAAACCGGTGAACCTGAAGGGTTTGCCTAGCGGGGATTTGGCTGATTGCTCAGCCAGCGCTCCGAAAGCAACCGCCCTTACCGTCAACTTGACCTGTCTGGTGACTCCGGCTTCGACGATTTCGGACTCGTGTTCGAGGACGAAATTGGCGGCGGGGATTCCAGCGGGCGTGTAGCGAAGAGGACTTGCCTCGGCGATACAGGCGGTCAGTTCAACGTGGTTCACTGCGGGCTCTTGCTCAAAAGCAGATGCGCAGCAGCGAGGCGTTCAACAGCATGGTGGCTATTAAGCCGCATACTCCTGCTGTTGGGCCTTACGGGCTTCTTCCCTCTCGACGTTGCGCATCATGAGGGACGGGCCGGTTTCGGCTTTCTTCTTCACCACGGTCAGGTGGCGCAGCACGGCATCGTTGAACTTGAACGCGTGTTCGATTTCTTCCATCACGGCCTGGCTGGCTTCGATGTTGATGCAGAGGTAGTGGGCTTTGGCCAGTTTCTGGATCAGGTACACCAGCTGGCGGCGGCCCCAATCTTCGACACGGTGCACTTTGCCACCGCCGGCGGTGATCATGCCCTTGTAACGTTCCAGCATGGCTGGGACTTGCTCGCTTTGATCCGGGTGGATCAGCAAGACGATCTCATAGTGACGCATAAACTCTCCTTGTGGTTGATTGAAGYTGCCCCAGCGTCGTTAAGGGTGCAGCAAGGCGAAGCCCATGATTATAGCCTGAAGACTTGTTCGGATGCCAGTTTGGCCTGGCCATCCATCTAGAAACCCAGGAAATCGCAGCTTTTGGGGTAGTTTCCCCCTGCTTCAAAGCGCTGGMACCAGCGCCGGACACAGCCGGGTAGAACCCACGCGATGATCCATGCAATGAAGCTCTTTGGCTGATTGTTACTGCGTGTTAATCTCCCGCCAGATCCGGATGCGCTGGACTACAACCCTCCCGCACCCGCCTACCTACGCCGTCGACATGCAACTGCTTCACGCGCCAGCAAGCCTTTCAGGGCGGCATGCGACCTATGCGGTCTGGCTGGTATACGGCCTCCTGCTGCTCTGCCTTGGCCTGATTTTCAAGCCCTTTTTCCCTCTGGAAAGAGGATGGCTGGGTCATGACTACTCGCTGATGTTGCCCAACTGGCTGGATGGGCACATCTGGTTTTCCACGAACGGATTGAGCACCCCATGGTTTACACCGTCATTCTGTGCCGGTCAGCCCTTTTTTCCTGATCCACAGTCCGCTTTTTATTCGTTTCCACAGTTACTGGCCATATTGGCCGGGCCGATCAACGCCGCATATCTGTTGCTGTGCCTGAGCGCGAGCCTGATGTTCTGGGGCGGTTATCTGCTGGCGCGCAAGGTCTTTTTAACCGGCCCCCTGGCGGCAGTATTGGTGGGCGGCTTGCTGATGTTCAACGGGTTTCTTCCACATCGGATCATCATCGGGCATGTCGGCTTCCATGGGCTTGCCCTGGTGCCCTGGCTGGCTTTACTGCTCCTGCTGCCTATCCGCTCGCGACTCGATCAGGCCGGGATATCAGTGCTGGCGGGGGTTGTGCTTGCCTATTGGGTGCATTCCGGCCTCAGCACTCTGATGCTCGCAGGGGGCCTCGCTGTTTTCGTGATCGGTCTGCTGCATTGCATGGCCGGCGGCGACCTCCGGCAGTTCATGGCGAGGGGATTGATCGCCTGCATCGTCGGCTTGGCGCTTTCGGCGTCCAAGCTGATGGCAACCTTTTCCTTTCTTGCCCTTTTTCCTCGTACTTTTTATCCGCTGCCGGGCGCACCTTCATGGCATGAAGCGGCAGGAATGACCGTCGCAGCACTTTTTCTGGAGTCCCAGCAGGCCTACCAGATCGGCAAGGCTTCCATGACCAACCTGCAGGCCACGCAATCGCCGCACGAGTGGGCCTTCAACTTCGGGATGGCGAGCGCCGTTTTGCTGGTTTGCCTTATGGTTGACAGGAYTCGCCGAGCAACAACGGCATTTCGGCTTCCGGGCTGGCGTCAATTTCTGTTGGGCTCTGCCTTGCTGCTGAGCCTGGCCGTGCCGCTGGCACTTAACTACTTTGATCCGCGGTGGAATGCCTTCCTGAAAACGCTGCCCATCGTCAACTCAGCCAGCACGCTGGTACGCTGGCT
>NZ_JBFUCA010000186.1:0-7532 GCF_056405475.1 Polaromonas sp. P1_G4 | reverse complement strand
GGGCAGCGCATTACGCGAAGCGAAAAGCGTGGGGGCACTACCTCCCTCCGGCGACGTCGAGCAGTGCACCTGTTGTATAGCTCGCATTGTCGCCGAGCAGCCAGACAATCGACTCCGCCACTTCGCCAGCGGTACCCGGCCGCTGCATCGGCACCAGCGGCGCCAGTTCACGGGCCCGGTCGGGCAAGCCGCCCGAAGCGTGAATGTCGGTGTCGATGATGCCCGGGCGCACGCCGTTCACACGAATGCCTTCGGTGGCCACTTCCTTGGCCAGCCCGACCGTGAAGGTGTCGATGGCGCCCTTGGCGGCTGCGTAGTCCACATACTGGCCGGGCCCGCCCAGCCGCGCTGCGGCGCTCGAGACGTTGACGATGGCGCCGCCCGCACCGCCGTAGCGCGTGCTCATGCGTTTGACGGCTTCGCGTGCGCAGAGGAACGAGCCGAACACATTGATCTCGAACATGCGCCGCACCCTTTCCAGCGTCATGGCGTCAACGCGGCTGGTGCGGTCCACCACGCCGGCATTGTTGACGAGGCCGTCCAGCCGGCCGAGCTTGGCATCCACTTTTTCAAACATGGCCAGCACCTGCGCCTCGTCGGCCACGTCGGCCTGAACCGTGATGCCCTGGCCGCCGCCCTGGCGGATCTGCCGCACCACTTCGTCGGCTGCCAGCGAGTTGCTGGTGTAGTTGACGGCCACCGCCCAACCCTGGCGCGCCGCGAGCAGGGCGCATGCGGCGCCTATGCCGCGCGAGCCGCCTGTGATCAAAACAACTTTTGACAAACCGGACCTCCTGCAGAAAATGGCAATCCCGGGTAAAAACGGGGATTGCATCGGGTCAATGTACTTGAACAGGCCCCCAAAACCGGAGACGATCATGAGCACCGTTGTGGATTATTACTTTACGCCGCAAAGCCCATGGACTTATCTGGGCCACGAACGCTTTGCGCAGATCGCCCGCGCAGCGGGCGCTACCGTGAATGTGCTGCCTATCGATCTGGGCGGCAAGGTGTTTCCCATCTCGGGCGGGTTGCCGCTGGGGCAGCGTGCGCCGCAGCGCCAGGCCTACCGCCTGCTGGAATTGCAGCGCTATTCAGACTACCTGCATGCGCCGCTGAACCTCAAGCCCAAATATTTCCCGGTGTCGGGTGATGAGGCCTCGCGCCTTATCATCGCCGTGGACCTGCATGACGGCAGCGAAGCCGCGATGAAAATCGGCGGCGCGATCTTCAGCGCCGTGTGGGTGCGCGAGCGCCACATCGCCGACGAAAAAGTGCTGGCCGAACTGCTCGCCGAATGCGGCTTGCCGGCCGGGCGGCTGGAGCAATCCTTCAGCCAGGCAGTGCAGGAGCGCTACGAAGCCAATACCCAGCAGGCGATCGACGCCGGCGTGTTCGGTGCGCCCAGTTATGTCATCGACGGCGAACTGTTCTGGGGGCAGGACCGGCTCGATTTCGTGGAGCGAAAGCTTAAGGCCGGGGCATAAACCGCTGGCCGTTTCCCCTCCAGTTTCCCTTCATCCACACCGATCAACCAATTCAACGGAGCATCCATCTCATGGGCCAATTCACCAACCTCACCGCCGCCGACGGCTTCGTCGTGCCGGCTTATGTGGCGAAACCGGAAGGCAAGCCGCGCGGCGGCATCGTTGTTGTGCAGGAAATTTTCGGCGTCAACTCGCACATCCGCGGCGTGACGGACCGCTTTGCGGCGGAAGGCTACCTGGCAGTGGCGCCCGCCACGTTCGAGCGTGTCAAGCCTGGCGTCGACATGGGTTACAGCGAGGCGGACATGAAGATCGGCTTCGAGCTGAAAACCGCTGTCAGCGCGCTGCCGGGCGCCGGTGTGCTGCAAGACATCCAGGCGGCGATTGACCACGCGGCCAGGGCCGGTGGCGGCAAGGTCGGCATCATCGGGTTTTGCTGGGGCGGTCTCTTGACCTGGCGTGCGGCCTGCCTGCTCAAGGGCTTGTCCGCAGCCGTTCCCTACTACGGCGGCGGCATCACGGCCGAGGAGGAAATCGCGCGCCAGCCGAAATGTCCGGTCATGGCCCATTTCGGTGACCAGGACCACTGGATCCCGATGGAAGGCGTTGAAGCCTTCCGCAAGGCGCACCCGGAAGTCGAGGTGCATGTGTACCAGGCCAACCACGGCTTCAACTGCGACCAGCGCGGCTCCTACAACGAAGCGGCGGCGAAGCTGGCACGCGAACGTTCGCTGGCGTTCYTTGCCGCCAAACTGGCCTGACCGTGCGCCCTGTCTCCGGATTCAAGCCTTTTCGGGTTGCAGCCCTTTGCGGATGTGCGCGAGCAGCTATTATTTTGATAGCGTTTTCGGCGACTGCCCGAGCGGCCGACTACGCCGGTCCGTTGTTTGACACGCACCTGCATTACAACGAAGAGGCCTGGAACGGAAACAGCGGTCCACACTCGCCAGCTGATGTTCTTGCGCGCATGAAGCGCAACGGCGTCAAAGCCATCGTCGCCAACTCCCGGCCCAACGACGGCACGAAGTCGCTGGCTGCCATGCCGGAAACGCGCAAGACCGGCGTTACCGTGGTCCCGTTTATCCGCCTGTACCGTAACCGCGCTGACTATGACAACTGGTTTCGCGACGAATCCATTTACGAAATGGTGGAAGCCGAGTTTGCGCGTGGCGTCACGGGCGACCAGGCGGGGCCTTACAAGGGCATCGGTGAATTTCATTTGTACGACAGCGCCAATGCCAGCGGACCCGTGGCCAAAAAGCTCATGCAGTTCGCTGCGAAGAACAAGCTGGCCGTGCTCTCGCACGTAGACGACACGGCGATCGACTTGTTGATGGCCCACGCACCGGATGCGCGGCTCATCTGGGCGCACACCGGCATAGGCGGCGCACCGGTGGCACGTGTTGATGCGCTGCTGGGCAAATACCCGCAGTTGATGGGTGAGCTGTCCTATCGCCCCGGCCTGACCTGCGAAGGCGGAAAGCTGTGTGCGGAGTGGCGCACGCTGCTGCTCAAGTACCCAGGCCGCTTCATGATCGGTTCCGACACCTGGGTCAACCAGCGCTGGTTGTATTACGACGAACTCATGAAGGGCTACCGCACCTGGCTGGGCGATTTGCCAGCCGATGTGGCCCGCAAGATCGCCTGGAGCAATGCGGCCGGTATCTTCGGTCTGTAAAATCCACCCCCGTCCAGGCTCACTGCGTGTAGCCTGTTCCCCCTCGAGGGGGCGGCGCCTGCGGTCTGGCAAAGCCAGTCCCGCGGCACCTTGCTTGCAGATGCGGGGAGAAGCGTGGGGCACAATATTCAGATGTACTTTCTGCACTTCTCTCCCAGTTCCGCCGCCATGGCGCCCCACATCCTGCTCCAGGAACTGGGCGTGCCGTTCGAAAAAGTCCTCGTCGACACCAGCACCGGCGCGCACCGGTCGGAGGCTTACCGCAAGCTCAACCCCAATGGCCTGATCCCGACGCTGGTCGACGGTGACCTGGTGCTGTATGAAACCGCCGCGATCTGCCTGCACCTGTGCGATACGCATCCCGAGGCCGGTCTGGCCCCAGCCGTCGGCACCACCGAACGCGCGCATTTCTACAAATGGTTGATCTGGTTGACCAACACCATGCAGTCGGCGCTGATCATTTATTTCTACACCGACCGCTGGATGAACCCTGGCAACGACCCCGGYGTAGCCGAGTTGAAGTCGCACGCCGAAGCCAAAGTCGGCCTGATGCTGGACCAGCTGGACGCGGAGCTGGCAAGGCTGGAGAAAATCCATGACCAACCCTGGCTGTTGGGTGCGGCGTATTCGGCCGTGGATATCTATGCGCTGACGCTGTGCCGCTGGACGCGCAACTTTGCGTCGTCGCCGGCACGCAACCGGCCCCACCTCGGCCCCTACCTGCAGCGTGCGCTGGCGCGGCCTGCCGTGATCAAAGCCTTCCACGCCGAAGGGCTGGCCCAGCCTTGGGTCTGAGTCTCTAAGCTTTCGCCGCAGATGGGTTGTCGCGCTGCGCCTGCTCGATCTGGGCGACCAGCTTTTCGGGGTCGGTGTTTTCCTTGAGGATGGGAATGTCCGGGTCGCCCTCGATGTTGGCGCCTACCTTTTTGGCGATGCGCTCCAGGATCTGGATCATCTTGGTGTTTTCCTGCTCGGTCAACAGGTTGATCTGCAGGTCAAGCTGGTTGCGCCGGTCACTGATGCGCAATTCATAGTTCTGGCTGATCAGGATAAAAGACGAGAGGAAGATGGCTTCCAGTGACACCATCAATGTGAGGAAGGTGAAGGGGTAGGGGTCGAAATGCGCCAGCCCCGGCCATGAATTGAAGCTGATCCAGAACGCAAACGCAGCCACGTGCATCCAGACAAAAGGCATGGAGCCGCAAAAGCCGGCGACAAAGGCGGCGATGCGGTCAGCCCGGCTGCGGTTGGCCAGTGCCGTTTCTTCCACGCGCCGCATGGCTTCGACATTTTCGCGCGTCAGGTCATCGGCGCAGGTTGTATGGCCGTTCAGCGCCTTCTTGCCGGCTTGATTGCTCATGGGACATCCTTTTCGGGGTGCTGCTACCCACTCCTGCAGGTCAGCTTCGTGCCAGCTTGCCGGTGAGGAGAAGCGCGTCGGGCACTGCAGCGCCGTTGGCCGTATTGTCAAAGATGCACCAGACGCCGGCGTCGGACGCCGCCGCAAGCTCAAGCCGGACGGCAAGCGTATCCAGCACATCGGGTGCATAGGCCGAGTAGTACATCTTCGGCGACCCATGCAGCCGCACATAGACCAGGCCGGGATGTCCACCCGGCTGGGCGGCTGTGTCAAACAGAACCGGGTCGGCCAGGACGCGGGCTATTTTCATGGCCTTGAGCAAGCCGTCGGCCGCTGGTGTGAACCAGCTGACATGGCGCGGCTCCAGCGCAACGCCGCCGGCATGGCGTTGCCGCAGTGCGGTGAGGAAGCTTGTGGCCGTTGCTGGATCAAAAGCCAGGCTGGGCGGCAGCTGCACCAGCAGGCAACCGAGTTTGTCGCCCAGGCAGCGGACCTGTGCCAGGAAAGTATCCAGGAGGGCATCGCAGCGGCGCAGCCGTTGTTCGTGCGTGATGGCTTTGGGCAGTTTGACGGAAAAGCGGAAATGCGCCGGTACCGTGGCCGCCCACCGCGCATAGGTGGCCGGCTGGTGCGGGCGGTAGAAGGAAGAATTGATCTCGACCGCATTGAAACGGGCGGCATAGCGCTCAAGGTGGCTGCCGTCCGGCGGGAATTCGGGCCAGGTGTCGCGCGGCAGGCTCCAGCCTGCGCAGCCAACCTTCACGCCGCAAGGATTGTGAGGCCGGGTTTCAGGCTGCATGGCGGCAGATCGCGGCGGTGGCTTTCGGGGACCGTTTGCGGGCGCCGTGTCAGCGGCGCGTCCTGGCCAGGTACTGCTTGCGCCAGAACACCGTGGCGACCACCACGACGATCAGGACCATGACCCCGAAGGTCCACCAGAAACCGGTGGAGGCGTGAAGAAAGGGCATGAACTCGAAGTTCATGCCGAAGAACCCGGTGATCAGGTTCAGCGGCAGGAAGATGGCGGTGAGCGCCGTCAGCGTGCGCATGATGTCGTTGGTGCGGTTGCTTTGCGCCGAGAAATGCATTTGCACCGCGGTTTCGGCGCTTTGCTCCATGCGGCGCACATGGTGCACCACGCGTTCGATGTGCTCAAGCACATCGCGTGAGCGGATTTTGAGCAGTTCGCGCTCGCGCACTGCGGCGGGTGTCCCGCCTTCGGGCCAGGTTTCAATCGAATCGATCCAGTCCTGCAGAGCGGCCCGCTGGTCTTCGCAGATTTCATCGAGGTGGTGCATGGCCAGCCGCGCATCGAGCACCGAGCTCCAGTTGGTAAAGCGTGTGCCGGGCCGCAGCAGTTCGGACTGCCAATGGTCGAGCTGGCGCGTGAGTTCGCGCCGCAGCTCGAGGTAGCCGTCCACCATCTGGTTGACGATGCGCAGCATCAGGTCGGCGGGGCTGGCGGGCAGTTTGACGCCGCTGGAGCGCGACTCCGCCGTGGTCGCATTGAGCAGGCGGGCCGCGTAGGCATCGCGCACCGCGCAGTCGGCGGGGTGCACCGTCAGCACCACCTTGTCAAACACGGCAAAGCCGACCGGGCTGGTGTCGATGCGCTTGAGGACCGGTGGGCCGCTGCGTTTCATGCGCTCGTGCAGCGGTTCGCCGGGCTGGCTGAGGTCGGTTTCGCTTTGCCCGGCCGCCAGGCGGCGGAACACCAGGATGTCGTACTGCGAGGTGTAGTCGTAGTGCGAAGGGAGCTGGTTGTTCAGCAGGTCGGCCACATGCAGGTCAACCAGCTGGGTGCCGCACAGCGTTTGCAGTGCCGCCTGGATCTGCGCCTGCGTCACCTCGAACTCGCGGCGGGCGCAGGCAATCCAGACAAAACCCTGCGCCGGCAACTGGGCCGGCAGGGTGTCTGTCTCGGTGATGCCCTGGGTGCCGGAAGCGATGGTGAAAACGCGCATGAAAGCTCTTCTTATCCTTGTTTTTAGGTATTAAATCGGCATTCCGGCAAAGCAGGATGGGCGCAAGCAGCTATGATTTTAATAGCGATTGTGCGCGGCACCTGCCGCCCGGTTCAGCCTTGCCGCAGCTTGCGGGCAGCGTCGATGGCGAAATACGTCAGCACACCGTCGGCGCCGGCGCGCTTGAAGGCCAGCAGGCTTTCCATCATCACGGCGTCGTGGTCCAGCCAGCCGTTTTGCGCGGCCGCCTTGATCATCGCGTATTCGCCGCTGACCTGGTAGGCGAAGGTGGGCACGCCGAATTCGTCTTTCACGCGGCGCACCACGTCCAGGTAGGGCATGCCGGGTTTGACCATCACCATGTCGGCGCCTTCGGCGATGTCCATGGCCACCTCGCGCAGCGCTTCGTCGCTGTTGCCCGGGTCCATCTGGTAGGCCTTTTTGTCGGCTTTGCCCAGATTGTTGGCCGAGCCGACCGCGTCGCGGAAGGGGCCGTAGAACGCGCTCGCGTACTTGGCGCTGTAGGCCATGATGCGGGTGTGGATCAGCTTTTTGGCCTCCAGTGCCTGGCGGATGGCGCCAATGCGGCCGTCCATCATGTCGCTGGGCGCGACCATGTCCACGCCGGCTTCGGCCTGGCAAAGCGCCTGCCGCACCAGCATGGCCACCGTCTCTTCATTGAGGATGTAACCGTTTTCATCCGGCAGGCCGTCCTGCCCATGCGTGGTGAAGGGGTCCAGCGCCACGTCGGTCATCACGCCCAGGTCGGGGAAGTGCTTTTTCAGTGCCCGCACCACCCGCGGGATCAGGCCATCGGGATTGGTGGCTTCGACGCCGTCGTAGGTTTTGAGCGAGGCGTCCACCACCGGGAACAAGGCCATCACCGGAATGCCCAGCTTCACGCATTCCTCCGCCACCGGCAGCAGCAGGTCAAGGCTCAGCCTTTCGACGCCGGGCATGGAGGCCACCGCCTGGCGCTGCTGCTGGCCGTCCACCACAAAGACGGGATAAATGAGGTCGTGCGGGGTAAGTGCGTGTTCACG
>NZ_JBFUCA010000185.1:0-7558 GCF_056405475.1 Polaromonas sp. P1_G4 | reverse complement strand
GGTCGTCATCACCGGCCGGGACCAGGTGTCACTGGACCAAGCCAAAACCCAACTGGGCACAGGCGCCATCGCCCTGCGCAACGACGCAGGGGCCAGCGGCTCGGCCAAGGCACTGGCCAGCGCATTGGCCGCCGAAGGCGTCACGCTGGACGCCGTGTTCATCAATGCCGGCCTGGCCAAGTTCGCCCCGCTGGAAAGCGTAGACGAAGCACTCTGGGACGACACCTTCAACGTCAACGTGAAAGGCGCATTCTTTGCGATCCAGGCGCTGTCGCCGCTGCTGAACACGGGCGCCGCCATCATCCTGAACGGATCGATCAATGCCCACATCGGCATGCCCAACTCCAGCGTTTACGCCGCCAGCAAGGCCGCGTTGATTTCGCTGGCAAAAACGCTGTCGGGTGAGCTGGTGGCGCGTGGCATCCGCGTCAATGTGGTGAGCCCCGGCCCGGTTACGACGCCGCTGTACGGCAAGCTTGGCGTGCCTGCAGACCAGCTCGATGCGCTGGCCGCCGGCATCCAGGCGCAAGTGCCGCTGAAACGCTTCGGCACGCCCGACGAAGTGGCCAGCGCCGTGGTGTATTTGTCATCGCCTGATGCGGCTTTTATTGTCGGCACCGAGCTGATCGTCGACGGCGGCATGAGCCAGCTGTAAGCACTTCCCGCGCTCGCCGCGCAAACAAAAGAGGGCGATGCCGTTGCCGGCATCGCCCTCCTTTTTTGGTTGCGCAAAAACTCAGTATTGCCAGAAGATGCGCTGCAGTTCCTTGCTGTCAATGTTCTTGGTCAAGGCCACGGCGGCCAGGATGCGGGCCTTTTGCGGGTTCAGGTCATGCGCGACCACCCAGTCGTACTTGTCGTCAGGCTGCTCGGCGTTGCGCAGCACAAAGCCTTCGGGCACACGCGAGGAGCGCACGACCTGGATGCCTTTGGCGCGAACTTCCTGCAGCGCAGGAACCACACGGTCGGCCACGGAGCCGTTGCCGGTGCCGCCGTGGATCAGGGCCTTGATACCAGTCTTGCCGACAGAGTCCACCGCAGAGCGCGGCACGTTGCCGTAGCCATAGACGATATCTACCGGCGCCAGCGCCTCGAATTCGTCAATGTTGAATTCGGACTGCGCGGTGTGGCGCTTCACGGGCGCGCGGAACCAGTAATTCTGGCCTTCCACCACCATGCCCAGCGGGCCCCACTGGCTCTTGAAGGCCTCGGTCTTGATGTTGATGGTTTTGGTGACATCACGGCCGCTCTGGAGTTCGTCGTTCATCGTGACCAGCACGCCTTTGCCGGCGGCATCCTTGCTGGCGGCCACGCTGACGGCGTTAAACAGGTTGAGCGCACCATCGGCCGACAGCGCCGTACCCGGGCGCATGGAGCCGACCACCACGATGGGCTTGCTGGTGCGGATCACGAGATTCAGGAAGTAGGCGGTTTCTTCCAGGGTGTCGGTACCGTGGGTCACCACGATGCCGTCCACGTCGGACTGCTTGACCAGCGCCGAGATGCGCTTGCCCAATTTCACCAGGTTGTCGTTAGTGAAACTTTCGGAAGCAATTTGCGAGACCTGCTCGCCCTTGACGTTGGCCACGTTGGCCAATTCCGGCAAACCGGCCAGCAACTTGTCGACCGGCACCTTGGCGGCAGCGTAGGTCGCGCTGTTCAGGGCCGAAGCGCCGGCGCCGGCAATGGTGCCGCCGGTGGCCAGGATCACGACATTGGGTTTGGCGGCGGTTTGCGCCAGCGCGGGCGCGCCGAGCGTGGTAAACGCCACCAGGCCAAGCGCGGCGCCCATGTGACGAAATGTTGAGGTTATTTGCATGTATGTCTCCAAGGAAATGGAATTTGTCTGATTTTTTGCGCACAGCGAGCAAAACAAGCGGTTTCACCTGCCTGTGCGGCGATTTCCCTGGCCTTGCGGCCAAAGGTGGCTCATCGTAGCGACGCTGGCAGCCCCCAGCGATGCATAATGTAACGAGGGGTATGACTAAAACTCACACCCTTCAGCAGCATGGCCCCATGCGTCTCCGGCGACCCGGCAGCGACATACCCGCAGCGACATGAACCTCAGGCAACTTGAAGTCTTCCAGGCGGTGATGCAGACCGGCAACATGAGCGCCGCGGCGCGGCTGATCTGCATCACGCCCTCGGCCGTCAGCAAGACGATTGCGCACACGGAATTGCAACTGGGCTACAAACTTTTTACCCGCGGCAAGGGCACGCTGGCCCCCACGCCCGAAGCGCGCGTGCTGTTTGAAGAATCCTCGCAAATCCACCAGAAGCTGGACGGGCTCAAGCGCATTGCCGTCAACCTGCGGCAGTCGGCCGGCGGCCAGGTACGGCTTGCGGCCATTCCGTCCGTCAGCCATGAGTTTCTCCCGCTGGTGCTGGAAAGGCACATGGCGCGCTACCCGCGCGTTCGCGTCGAGGTGCGCACCCTGCACCAGGACCAGATGGTGCAGGCACTGTTGACGCGCAGCGTGGACTTTGCCCTTGGTTTTTATGAACACCCGCACCCGTTGTTGACCAGTTCGACGCTGGTGAGCGGCCCGCTCTACCTGGCCGTCACGCGCGACATCTGGCAGCGGGCCGTGAAGGCCAGGCGCCAGAACCCGATGTCTTTCCTGGCCAGCATGCCGCTGATACGGCTGGTGGGTGAGGATCCGATGTGCCAGTCGATCGACGACCTGGCGCGCCACCTGGGCCTGACCGCCCCCGAAGGTTTGCAGGTGCACACCTCGCGGCTGGCGCTGGAGCTGGTCAAGCGCGGCATGGGCTGGACAGTGGTGGACTTCCTGACGGCCAGCAACCTGGACCCGCAATCATTGACAGCGGTGCCGCTGCATGACTTTGCCCAGGCACCGCTCCAGATGTATTTTGCGAGCAGCACACCACCGGGGCAGGATGCGCTGCGCATGCTGGAGATGCTGCCAGAACTTTTACACGGCGTGATGGCCGCAACGTACTAAGCACACCCGACTCATCGCAGCCCCCAAACCAGCAGGGGCCGCGGAACTGGCTTTGCCAGGCCGCAGGCGCCGCCCCTGGAAGGGGGAAGGCGCTACACGCAGTGAGCGTCCGACGGGGTGGGCCAGTCTAGCGACGGCGACGGAACGCCCCAGCCAGGACCGCAACGCCCAGCCCCAGCCCCCACAGCGGCCACAGGCCGTAGCGGGACACCCAGTGGGCATACGGCGTGATGCCGTTGCGGCCCTGGACGTCGCCGTTCAGCACGCCGCGGGTGTGGCGCTCCAGCGAATGCGTGACTTTGCCCTGATGGTCGATGATGACCGTGGCACCGGTGTTGGTGGCGCGGATCATCGGTCGGCTGAATTCCAGCGCGCGCATGCGCGAAATTTGCAGGTGCTGGTCAATCGCCACGGTGTTGCCGAACCAGGCGATGTTGCTGACATTGACAAAGATGGTCGGGGCGAGCGCAGGATCGATGAAGCGTGTGCCCAGCTCTTCGCCAAAAAGATCTTCGTAGCAGATGTTGGGCGCCAGCCGCTGGCCTTTCCATTCGAAGGAAGCCTGCCCGACCRCACCCCGGTTGAAGTCGCCCAGCGGGATGTGCATCATGTCGATAAACCACCTGAAACCCGTCGGTATGAACTCGCCGAACGGCACCAGATGATGCTTGTCGAAACGGTATGGCTCTGCTTGCCCGGGCTTGAAGCCCAGCACAGAGTTGGCGTACCCGGCCTGGGAGCTGCCAATCGGCAGGCCGATCAATGCCGCCTGGTTGCCGGCGGCAAACCTTGCCTGCAGCGCTTGCCAGTAGCCTTCCGGCAATTGCTGTGGCAGCACGGGGATGGCGGTTTCAGGCGCCACCACCAGCGGCGCTTTCGCATCGCGCAGCTGCTGGCCGTACCAGCGCAGCGCCGTGGCCACACCTGTGCCGGGCTGGAATTTTTCGTTCTGGGGAATGTTGCCCTGCAGCAGCGAGACACCCAGCGGCTCGGCGGGCTGGACCGGGGTATCGCCGGGCCAGGCGCTTTGCACCGGCAGATAACCCGCCACTATGCAGACAACCAGGATGCCGGTCACGTTCAGCCATTGCACATGGGATGAGCGCAGGGTCATCGCCAGCCATGCTGCAACCAGCGCGGCCAGGAAAGTCAGCCCATGCACGCCCACCCACGCGGCCAGCGGCCTGGCCCAGCCGTCGACGTGGGCATAACCGCCCTCGCCCCAGGGAAAGCCGGTAAAGAATTCGACCCGGGCCAGCTCTGCCAGCAGCCAGAGGGCTGCAAACACCGTGGCACGTGGCAGCCTGCGCCTGGGCGCCAGCTTCACGAAAAATGCGCAGGCCGCTGCGTAGTAGAGCCCCAGAAAGGCGGCGAGCAGCACGATGGCCAGTACGGTCAGGGGCGCTGCCAGCCCGCCGTAGTAGTGCATGGAAATGAACAGCCACCAGAAGGTGCTGCACAACATCGCCGTGCCGAAAAGACCGCCCATCCAGGCGGCGCGCTTCCAGGAGCGGCAGCTGTCAAGTTGCGCGGCAAACAGGAAAAGCGCCAGCAGTTGCAGCCACCACAGCGGCTGGCCCTGTGCAAAACCAAAATCAAAAGGCCAGGCCATGCTTGCTGCATGGGTGCAACCAGCTATCAAAATAATAGCAATCTGGAACGGCGAAATGCCTTTGCGCGGCGGCGGGTTGCGCGCGTGCTCAAGCAACGCAGGCAAGGTGGGGAGATGGGACATCATGCTTTGAATCGAATCCCGTCCCATAGTCAGCCCGCCCTTTTTTTCGTGAATTCGTTGTCAGACGCCGGCGTTGACCGGCGACACCTTGAACCAGCGCACAGCCCCACCTTTGGTGTGCAGTACGGTGAACTGCAGGCCGGCCAGCGCGTAATGCTCGCCGCGCTTGGGAACATGGCCCATCTCATGCGCCACCAGCCCCCCGATCGTATCGAAGTCGGTTTCGGGCAGCGTCACACCAAAAGCTTCGTTGACACGCTCGATGGAGGTGTCGCCGCTGACGCGGTAGGTATGGTCGCTGAGGCCGAAGATGTCGCCCTCGTCTTCGGCAATGTCGAATTCGTCCTCGATCTCGCCGACGATCTGCTCGAGCACATCTTCAATGGTGATGAGGCCGGCCACGCGGCCGAATTCGTCAATGACGATGGCAAGGTGGTTGCGGTTGCCGCGGAATTCACGCAGCAGGTCGTTCAGCCCCTTGCTCTCCGGCACAAAGACGGCGGGCCGGAGCAGGGCCTTGATGTTGAGTTCGGGCGCGCGCTGCAGCTTGAGCAGATCCTTGGCCATCAGGATGCCGAGGATGTTTTCCTTTTCGCCTTCGTAGACGGGAAAGCGCGAGTGGGCGGTGTCGATCACCAGGTGCAGCAGTTCGTCGAACGGCGCGTCGATGTTGATCACGTCCATGCGCGGGGCTGCCACCATGACATCGCCCGCCGTCATGTCGGCCATGCGGATGACCCCCTCGAGCATCTCGCGGCTCTGGGCTCCGATGACGTCATTGTCCTGGGCTTCCACCAGGGTCTCGATCAACTCGTCCTTCGAGTCGGGGCCTGGGTGGAGCATTTCAGCGAGCTTCTGCAAAAAGCCGCGTTTGTCTTCTGGCCTGGAAGACCGACTGGGGGGAACGTCGGACACGTGATGGGCGGTCGGTAGTTGTGAAGGGGCTAAGGATAGCTGAAATCCTTGACGGTGCGCAGGCGTAATTGGCCGCCGCGTGCCGAAGCGGTTGGCTTTTGTATTTCCTGTTTGGGTTTGTGTCCATTCAGGGACACGTGGCGGAGGTTTGGATGATTTTTGGCGCGTAGCCAATGGAAATGAGCGCGAGCAGCTATTGAATTGATAGCGCCAAGCACGTCTTACGGCACCTGCTGCCTGGGTTGAGCCGGCACGCAGCCGGCTCTTGCGCCGACCCCGCGCGGGCCCCAGGCTGAAGCCATCACATCGGCATGCGGTCCCGTCCATCACGCACGCCCTGCCGCACTTCCTGAACCATCGCCAGCAGGTCCCAGAACTGCTTGGCCTGAACCTTGAGGCGGTAGTCGGTCTGGGCGATCTGCTCTTCGACCATTTCGGTCATGCGCGAGTCCAGGTCGGCCGGCGGCAGCTTCAGGTAGGCCTCGCTTTCAGAGCCGTCGCGTTCGATCGTGGCGCCGGCCTTGCGTGCGATGTTGAGCATGGCGGTGTTTTCGCTCAGCGCGTGGATGAACATCATGTCGACACCGTTGTTTCGGGCGTGCATGACGGCGCGGTCAAAAAGACGCGAGCCGTAGCCGCGGCCACGCGCCTGGGCCAATACAGACACGCCGAACTCGGCGCAGCTTTTCAGGTTGGGGTCGGTGGTATGCGCCAGGTGGGCCATGGCGATCAGTTCGAGCTTGCGGTTGTAAATACCGAAAATCTCGTYGCGCTCGAAGTTGAGCCCGTCCACATAGCGGTGAATCTGCTCATCGTTGGCCGAATAGCCAAAGCGCAGGTAACGGTCGTGGGGGCTCAGGGCCAGCAAATGGGTGGCGATGCGTTCCCCGTGGCTGGGGCCGATCGAGCGGATGGGAACCATGACGGGCTGGACGTGACGCGCTGGAGGTGCCGCGGAGGCGCGCTCTTCCACGGGAGGCCGGAAGAATTCCTTGCCTGCGTTATAGGATGCTCTTAAAAGGGTGCTGGGTGTAACCATGATCTCAATATAAGGGTTTTCCCTAGAATCAACAGTCTAGGGGCTTCTGAATCAGCGTCAATAGAGGGTCGCTTCAAAAAAACACCCTTATGTGGATTTTTCCCAATAAATACGGGCGCAGGCGGCTATTAAAAATATAGCAAACTGACACTTTCAGTTGCTCCGGCGCGTGGATTGTTGTGATACGGCAACACTTTTCGCGCACATCCGGGCAAGTCAGGCACATGGAAATGCCGGTTCCCCGGCTTCGCCCCCGGTTCAGCTCACAAAGGAACGGCCGTCGTCGCCTTGACCCGGTCCAGCACAAAACTCGTTTTGCAGTCCTGCACGCTGGGATGTTTGAGCAGGGTGTCCATGATGAAACGGCTGTAATGCGCCATGTCCTGCACCAGCACGCGCAGCAGGTAGTCCATCTCACCAGTCAGCGCTGCGCACTCGGCTACTTCAGGCCAGGTCTGCACGCTGGCCCGGAACAGGTCCATGGGGTTGCGCTTGTGGCTTTCGGTGTGCTTTTCCAGCCGTACGTTGATGTAAGCCGTGAGCCCCAGCCCCACAGCCTCGGGCTTGACGAGCGCCACATAGCGGTCGATGACGCCGCTTTCTTCAAGCCGCTTCACGCGCCGCAGAACCGCACTGGGTGAAAGCCCCACCTGCTCGGCGAGCAGATCGAAGGTAGCGCGACCATCGGCCTGCAGGCTGCGCAAAATGTGCCGATCAAGCTTGTCAAGTGCTTCCATGCGGATTATTTTGCAGTTTTACTGCGCCAATAGCAATACAAACGCCCCATTTCGCAGTAAAACTGACCGCCAGCGCCGCTAAAGTTACTTTATACGCACACCTATCTGGAGACACGCATGAATGCACGCGACGACACCGCCCTGAACTTTGAACAGGGCGCGGCCT
>NZ_JBFUCA010000184.1:0-7594 GCF_056405475.1 Polaromonas sp. P1_G4 | reverse complement strand
GGTGGCGATACAGCTGGTAGCCACGCTGGCTGGCCTGCTGGCTTTCATGTTCTCGCTAGAAAGCCTTGCGCGCTTTGAGACGCCGCTGCTGCTATTGGGGGCGGCTGCGGCCATCTATGTGCACCTGACCGTCATCGTGCCGCAGCGCCGCCGCGGACTGGCGGGGCTGGTGGCCGGCGTGGCCGTGCTGGGCATTGTGGCCATGCTGGGCACCAACTGGCTGCAGAACAAGCGCCTGTCCAACAAGCTCTACATGTCCACCCTCTACCCGCCATCCCTGCGCATGGCGCCGGCTGTGCCCCTGGCGCAGTTCCTCGGGGAAGCCGGCACCATCCGCCAGCGCCTCGACGAACGCCTGAAAGACCGTGAGCCGGATGCAGATACGCCCGAAGACCCGGACGCGGATTAATATTTCCTGAAATCAGTCCTTGACCGGTTCGCGCATCGTCACGAATTCCTCGGCGACGGTCGGGTGGATGCCGATGGTGCTGTCAAATATTGCCTTGGTCGCACCGGCCTTCATGGCCACGGCAAAACCCTGCACGATTTCGCCGGCGTCCGGCCCCACCATATGCAGGCCGACCACGCGGTCGGTAGCGTCTTCGACCAGCAGCTTCATGAGCGTGCGTTCGGTGCTGCCGCTCAGCGTGTGCTTGAGGGCCTTGAAGTCGGCGCGGAACACTGTGACTTTGCCGAACTTCGCGCGCGCATCGGCCTCTGAATAGCCGACCGTGCCGATGTTGGGATGGGTGAAGACGGCGGTCGGCACAAATTCATAACTCATGCTGCGCGGTTTCTTGCCGGCGGCGGGGCCGAAGAGCTGGTCCACCACCACCATGGCTTCGCCCAGGGCTACCGGTGTCAGCTGCATGCGCGCCGTCACGTCGCCCAACGCATAGATGGACGGCACCGAGGTCTGGTAGTGCGCATTGACCTGGATCGCACCGGCTGCGTTGACGGCCACACCGGCGGCTTCAAGCCCGATGCCGTTCGCATTGGGAATCCGGCCCGTGGCGTAGAGCACGGTGTCCACCTCCAGGCTTGCGCCGTCCTTGAGCGTCACCTGCAGGCCTGTGGCGGTTTTGGCGATGGCCGCGATCTCTGCGCCCAGCTGCAGGGTGATGCCGGTCTTGCTCATCTCGGCGGCAATGAAGCGCCGCACGTCATCGTCAAAACCGGTCAGCAGCATGTCGCGGCGATGGACCTGGGTGACCTGTGAACCCAGTCCGTTGAAGATCGAGGCGAATTCGCAGGCTATGTAGCCGCCGCCCACCACCAGCAGGCGCTTCGGGAAGGGATTGAGGTCAAACATGTGGTCCGAGGTCACCACATGCTCGCGTCCCGGCACGGCAGGCACTGTGGCGGTACCACCTGTGGAGATCAGGATGCTTTTGGCCGTGAATTTTTTGTCGTCGACCTCGACGGTGTGCTCGTCAAGCAGCCGCGCCCAGCCGGTGATGATCTGCACGCCAGCGCTTTCAAGCAGCTGCACATAAATGCCGTTGAGCCGCGAAATCTCGCGGGCACGGTTGGCCTTGAGCGTGTCCCAGTCAAACACCGGCGCCTCGCCGACCCAGCCGAAGCCGCGCGACTCTTCAAAGCTGTCGCCGTAGTGGGCCGCATAGCTGTAGAGCTTTTTGGGAATGCAGCCCACGTTCACGCAGGTGCCGCCCATCGCAGCGAATTCGGCCAGTCCCACACGGGCGCCGCGCTGGGCCGACATGCGCGCGGCGCGCACACCGCCGCTGCCGCCGCCGATCACGAAAAGGTCAAAATCAAAAGTCTGCATTCGCTGTCCTTGTTCTGGTGTCTGCTGACGTTGTTTTTCGGGTGCCTTGATGCCGGCTCTCAAGACTGGAATTCCCGGAGCTCYTTTTTCATCCACTCAATGAACACCCGCGTGCGCATGGGCAGCAGCCGGGCGTGCGGGTAAACAATGTTGATGGGCCGGGGCGGCGGCTCGAAACCCTCCAGCACGGTGCGCAATTGTTTGGTCTTTAAAAACGGCGCCACCTGGTAAGACAAGAACGAACCGAATCCCGCACCCGCCGCGCAGGCCGCCACGGCCGGCGCGATCTGGTTGAACTCCAGATTACCACTGACGGCAAGCCGAAGCGGTCGGCCCTGGTCTATGAACGGGCCCCATGTGGGGGAATGGTCTGTCAGTCGCACGCAGTTGGCCTTGAGCAGGTCCTTGGGGTGTTTTGGTACGCCGTGGCGGCGAACCCAGGCGGGGCTGGCCACCACCAGGCGGCGGATGGTGCCCACCTTCTGCGCCACCAGGCTGGAGTCTTCAGGCTCGCCGATGCGAATGCCGACGTCGATGCCTTCTTCGAGCAGATTCACCACGCGGTCCAGCAGCACCATGGAGCAGCGCATCTTCTCGTGCTGCTGCACAAAGCGCGTGACGGCGGGCGCCACATGCATCTGGCCGAACAGCATGGGTGCGGTAATGGTCAGGTGGCCCGCGGGTTCCGCCGCGTCGGCGGTCAGCGCCGCTTCTGCATCCGCGAGTGTGGCCAGCAGCTGGCGGCAGCTTTCGAGGTGGCGCCGGCCTTCCTCGGTCAGTGAGATGCGCCGGGTGGTGCGGTTGAAAAGGCGCACACCCAGCTGGGCCTCGAAGCCGGCCAGCGTACGCACCATCGCCGGCAACGAGGACTCCATGACCTGGGCCGCGGCCGTAAGGCTGCCTTGTTCGGCAATGTGAATAAAGGCCTGCATGGCCCGGAGTTTGTCCATGGCGACATGCTACGCCTGTTGCGGGGATTCATCCAGTTAGTGGATTAGTTAAATACCTTGAAAGCCATTTATTCAAGATAACGGTTCAAACAAAATCCATTCCCGAGAGCAAAATTCTTCAACCTGCCGAAAGCCCGTCATGAGCACACCCGCCGCCAAAGCCCCGCCCGCACAACCCATACGCCTGTACCGCGTCGCCATCTCCGGCCATTCGCACCGGGTGGAACTGTTTCTCTCGCTGCTGGGCCTGCCCTTCGAGCGCATCGAGATCGACCTGGCCACCAAAGGGCACAAGACGCCGGCCTTCCTGGCCATGAACGCCTTCGGCCAGGTGCCGGTGATCCAGGACGGTGAAGTCACGCTGGCCGATTCCAACGCCATCCTGGTGTACCTCAACGCACGCTACGCGCCGGATGCCGAGCAATGGCTGCCGCGCGACCCGTTGGCTGCTGCGGCGGTGCAGCGCTGGTTGTCGGTCGCTGCGGGGCAGCTCGCCTCCGGCCCGGCTGCCGCGCGCGTCATCCAGCTGTTCAAGCGGCCGGAAAACCCGGAAGCCATTGAGCGTGCACATGCCCTGTTCACGGTGATGGAGCAGCAACTGGGCCAGTCGGCTTTTCTCGCGGGCAGCACCCCCACACTGGCCGACATCGCCAACTACAGTTACTCGGCCCATGCGCCGGAGGGCAAGGTCTCGCTGGAAGCCTACCCGCGCATACGCGCCTGGCTGGCCCGCATTGAGGCCTTGCCGCGCTTTGTGCCCATGGTCAGGAGCCCGATAGGGCTGGCCGCATGAGCACCGCCACTTTCCACGAGGGCGAGCGCGCCGCGCAAGCGCGCGTGGGCGCGGCCGTGCGTGCGCGCATGGCGGAAATCGGCCCGCGTGTGATCCGCGACTTCATGCCCGACCAGCACCGCGAGTTTTTTGAGCAGTTGCCTTTTGTGGTCGCCGGCACGGTGGACGCGAGCGGCCAGCCCTGGGCCTCGGTGCTGGCCCAGCCGCCGGGTTTTATCCACTCGCCCGATGCGCATCATCTGGTGCTGCGCGCCCAGCCGCTCGCAGGTGATCCCTTGCAAGGCACGCTGGCAGATGGCGCCGCGATAGGTCTGCTGGGCATCGAGCCGCACACGCGCAGGCGCAACCGCATGAACGGCATCGTTCGCGGCGTGAGTGCCTCGGGCTTCGCTGTGGAGCTGAGCCAGAGTTTCGGCAACTGCCCCAAATACATCCAGGCGCGCGAGCCGGTGTATATGGAGCGCTCCACGTCTTCAGCGGGGCCGGTGGTGCACGCGTCGGCGCAGCTCAATGACGCGGCGCGCCGCATGATCGAGCAGGCCGACACGCTGTTCATCGCCACAGCCTATGCGGGCAACGGTGAGCAAGCCGGCCGCGCCGGCGGCGTGGACGTGTCCCACCGCGGCGGCAAGCCCGGTTTTGTGCGCGTGGAGGCCGACGGCACCCTGACCGTGCCGGATTTCGTCGGCAACTACTTCTTCAACACCCTGGGTAACCTCGTGGTGAACCCGCGCGCCGGCCTGCTGTTCATCGACTTCGACACCGGCGACCTGCTGTATCTGGCCGTCACGGCTGACATCATCTGGGACGGGCCCGAGGTGCAGTCCTTCGCCGGCGCACAGCGCCTGATGCGTTTCAAGGTGCAAACCATGCAGCTGGTGGAATCTTCCTTGCCGCTGCGCTGGGGCGAGGCAGAACTCTCCCCGGTGCTGGAAGCTACCGGCGCCTGGGCTTAGCCTATGGCTTCAAGCGCGAGTTCGCGCTCCAGCCAGGCGCGAAACTTCTGCACGGCGGGCCGCTCCGTGCTGTGGGCTGAGGTGACGATGCGGTAGCCCAGGCCCGGCACCGTCTGGCCCGGCAAGACCACCATGAGCTGGCCGCTCCGCAGCAACGGTAACACCAGCGGCGTGCGGCCTATGCCTATGCCCGCGCCTTGCACGGCGGCGGTCAGCACATGTTCGTACTGCGAAAAATACAAACAAGGCTGCTGCGCCGATTGCCTCAAGTCCAGGCGCCCGTACCAGTCCGGCCACGACATCCAGGGGAAACGTGTGGCCGGGTCGTAATAGACCAGTAGCGGCGTAGTCAGGATATCGGCGGCGGCATGGATGCGTGCCGCGACGGCCGGCGCCGCCACCAGCAGGGCCTGCTCCTGCAGCAGGGGTGGCGGGTCTTCGCCGCCCTGCAGCACGGGGTAGAGCCGCACAGCCAGGTCCATGCCTTCGCGCTCCAGGTTGACACGCGTTTCTGTGGCGTCGACGCGTACATCGATGGCAGGCTCCAGCAACTGGAATTTGGCAAGCTTGGGAGCCAGCCACAGTGCGGCGAAGGAGGGCGTGGTGGTGACCGCTACAGAGACCCTGTCCACCGCCAGCAGGCGGTCGACAGCCGAGGCCAGCTGCGCCAGCGCGGCGCGGGCCACCTCATAAAGCTCACGGCCTTGCGGCGTCAGGCTCAGGCCCTTGCCGCCACGCACGAACAGGGTGGTGCCCAAGGCATCTTCCAGGCTTTTCACCTGCTTGCTCACGGCCGACTGCGTGATGCACAGTTCTTCGGCGGCAGCGGTAAAGCTCAGGTGCCGCGCGGCGGATTCGAAGCCGCGGATGGCATCGAGCGACATGGCGCGCAGTGCGCTGGTGGAAGGGCTKTTCAGCATGGCATGAATGATTGGAATACCCCGTATGACAAACCATCCGGCCGCGCGGACCGGTTCCAAAGAAGAATCAAACCACACTTTTCAAGGAGTCCGCCATGCATGCCCTGCAAACCCTACAAACTCCACAGACCCCGCTGAAGCTCGGGTCCATCCCCAAACCCTTGCGCTTGCCGCGCGGCCAGGTTTTGGCCTGCACTGGGGGTTGCCTCTGGATCACCAGCGATGCGCTGGCTGGACGCCGGGACAGCGACGTGGTGCTGGAAAGCGGCCAGTCCTTTGTCACGCCGCAAGCCGCGACTTATTTTGTGGGCGCCCCGCGCGGTTGCGGTGTGTTGTCATTTGTATCCCCCGACGCTATTGCCCGAAAACCTGAGGAGGCCCCATGCTGATAGAAACTGAGCGCCGCGGCCAACACGTGATACTGACCCTGAACCGGCCCGAGAAACTGAACGCACTGAACTACGCCCTGATCGATGAGCTCATGGACAGGCTGAACGCCCTGGAGCGCGACGACAGCGTGCGCTGCCTGGTGCTGACGGGGCAGGGCGATAAAGCCTTCAGTGCGGGCGCCGACATTGCGGGCTTCGCAGCCGACATAGCCACCTCGCCCGAGGCAGCGTGGCGCAACTTCGTGATGCGCGGCCAGGCCATGACCAGGCGCATCGAAAACTATCCCAAACCCATCATCGCGGCCGTCAACGGCATCGCCTTCGGCGGCGGTTGTGAAACCATGGAAGCCTGCAGCCTGGCCATCGCGGCGGAACATGCCAGCTTTGCCAAGCCCGAAATCCGGCTGGGCTTTCCACCGCCCTTTGGCGGCACGCAGCGCCTGCCGCGCCACATAGGGCGCAAGCGCGCCAACGAAATGATCCTCACCGGCGACGCCATCAGTGCAGAGGAAGCCCTGCTGATCGGCCTTATCAACCATGTGGTGCCGGCCCATGAACTGATACCGGCCTGCCTGCGAATGGCCGACCGCATCGCCGAAAACTCCGCCGTGGCCGTGACAGCCTCGCTGCGTGCGGTGACGCGCGGCCTGAATGTTTCCATCGACGAAGGCCTGGCGATCGAGGCCGCGCAGTTCATGATCGCCGCGGCTTCGCCAGACGCACGGGAGGGAACGGCAGCGTTTGTGGAGAAGCGGCAGCCTGTATTTCTTCATCGCTGAGGCTGCATTTTTCGCAGGCCGCACAGGATAGTGCATCACATCACATCAGGTGCGCCCGGGTGACATTTCGCGTCGTTTGCGACGCAGATCACGGATGCCAGGTTGCCCGCAGCGCCGTGGAAGGCATGGCGCCGAGCGTTTGCCCGAGCTGCTTCGCCGCCAGAACCGTGGCGGGCGCGTAACGCGCGAGTACCGCACTCGTCAGTCGTTCTACCGGGCCCGCCGTGCTGACAGAGCCCAGCACGGCGCCATGGCGTCCGCGCACGGCCGCGGAGACGCTCGCGATTTTCGAGTTCCGCTCGCCGCGGGTGATGTGGAAACCGCATCGACGGATGCGCTCATTCAGATCACCCGGTTCGCCCAGGGCGGCCAGAATCACCCGGCCGGCGGATCCGCGGTCCAGGGGAAAAACCTCGCCAGAGCGAATTTGGCTCTGAACACCTGCCGTTCCCTCGCAACGCATCAGGCAGCTGCGCAGGTTGCCTTCGAAGACGAAGAACGAGGCGCTTTCTCCCGTGGCCGTACCAAGCTGGCGAAGGATGGGTTCGATGGCGGAGTCGAGGTCGAACTGCGCCTGGTAGCGGGAGCCCATCCAGCCTACTGCAGGGCCGAGCCGCCACGCACCGTCTTCGCGCCTGACGAGGAATCTGGCTGCAGCGAGCGTGCGCGCAAGCCGCAGCACCGTGGGTTTGTGCATGCTGGTACGGCGTGCGAGCTCCGCCAGCGGGAGAAAGAGCTCGTCGCCTTCGAAGGCAGTGAGGATAGCCAGCGCACGCGCCACGGCCGTGACGTTCTCGTCGCCTGGACGCGTCGAGGTTCCCACCGGCCCGTCCGCGAGAAGTCGCTTCGGCGTGGCATGCGTCGGCTTGAACCTGGACTCTTGCGGCATGGCCGGATTGTATTCAAGCCCGCGCACCGTTACGTCAGGCGTAACGCATTGCCCATCCTGTATCTTTGTTCGGATCATGCGCTCCTTGATCCAGGAGACACGTTCCATGACAAACATGCACGCCAGGCG
>NZ_JBFUCA010000183.1:0-7595 GCF_056405475.1 Polaromonas sp. P1_G4 | reverse complement strand
ATGCGCGTGCGTGGCGTTGCCGTGGTGACCTGGCCGCCCGAGCGGGGCAGCAACCCCATGATGCTTTTGCACAGCGTGCTTTTGCCGGCGCCGTTGGGGCCGACCACAGCGGTCAGCGAACCCGCCGCGAAGTGACCGCTGACGTGGTGCAGCGCCGGATGCTGCCGGTAGCTGACGGTGAGGTTGTCCAGCGCGACCATGGCGCTCACCATGGTGCGATTTCCGCCGAAGCCCAGGCGACTGCCAGCCACAGCAGCGCCACGGCCGGCAACACCGCGAGCACCCGGCGCCAGRCCGGCCAGGCGAGGATGCTGCGGCGGCGCGGAGGCTGTGGGGGGAAGGGAGGAGGTGAAGCTGGCAAGGGAAGTCGTCTTTACAAACAGGCGGGCCGGGAAGTCATCAAAAGCCACTCGGTTGCGGTAATAATGCAACTGAATTGCTGTATAGTCTAATGCAACATTGTTGCGTTATGTGCGTGCGTTGTGAAAATACGCCGCGCGCTCTTTTGCCAAACTCTTTCTGAACGGCTTCATCCCATGGCATCCGTCCAACCTGTCAGGCGCTCCAGAACCGGCCCCGGCATCACCGCCGACGCAGACCCGATTGATGTGCTGCTGTCGGCCCACGGCCTGCGCCGCACCAGCGCGGCGCGCCTGGTGCTGGGCTGGCTGCTGGCCCACCCGGACACCAGCTACACGCACGCGCAGCTGCAGGCCGCGCTGGGCGGCGACGATGATGCCGGCGAAGGCGTGACACTGGACCGCGTCACGCTGTACCGGCTGATCGACCGGCTCACGCAGGTGGGCTTGCTGCTGTGCCGCGTGGACGCCAATCGCGTGCGCCGTTACCAGGCCATGCCGAGCAGCGTGCATGCCATTCCCCACTTTGAATGCCAGAGCTGCCACCGCGACAGCCCCTTGTCGGGTGCGCTGTCGGGAAAGCGTTCGGGCGCCCTCAAGGCCAGCACCAAAGACCTGGAGCGCGCCGCGCAGACCGCGCTGGAGGCACTGAAGGCGCTGGGCTACCAGGGCATGAGCATGGACTTTGCCGTGCGGGGCGTGTGCGCCGACTGCGCCACCGGCGCGGCTTCTTCATGATCAGTACCCGCCAGCTGGCTTACCGCTACACCAATGGTCCCGAGCTGCGCTTTGCGGACGTGGACGTCGCGCAGGGTGGCACCTTGCTGCTGCGCGGTGCGTCGGGCTCGGGCAAATCCACCTGGCTGGCGCTGGCGGCGGGTTTGCTGGCGCCCAGTGAGGGCGACATCACGGTGGCCGGCCAGTCCATCAAGGCGCTGGGTGGACGTGCAGGTGACGCGTGGCGGGCAAAAACCATTGGTTTTTTGCCGCAGAAACTTCACCTGAGCACGGCGCTGACGGTGCACGGCAACCTGGCCATGGCGCAGTGGGCCGCCGGCCAGCCGGATGATGAAGGCCGAATTGCCGAAGCGTTGGACGCGCTGGACGTGCGCGCGTTGGCTGATCGCAAGCCGGCCCAACTATCAGGCGGGCAGGCACAGCGTGTAGCGCTGGCGCGTGCGGTGTTGCTCAAGCCGCGCGTGATCCTGGCCGATGAACCCACGGCCAGCCTGGACGACGACGCGGCTGCGGCGTCGCTGGCCTTGCTGCAAAGCGCGGCGCAGCAGCAGGCCGCCACGCTGGTGATTGCCACGCACGATGCACGTGTTTTGGCCTTTTTTAAGGATAAAAAGGGCCTGCAGTCCTTATTGGTCGAGCGCGAGCAGCTATGAAAACGATAGCATTCAWGACCGTTGTTTTTTCATGGCGCTACCTGTGGTCGCGGCCGCTGGCGGCGGCGCTGAATTTGCTGCTGCTCACCCTGGGGCTGGCCTCCATTACCTTTCTGCTGCTCGTCAGCCACCAGATCAGCCAGGCGTTTGACCGTGACGTGGCCGGCATCGATGTGGTGGTGGGCGCCAAGGGCAGCCCGATGCAGCTGATCCTGTCAGGTGTGTTTCACCTTGACGTACCGACGGGCAACGTGCCGCTGGCGGCGGTGAAGGAACTGGAAAGACATCCGCAGGTCGCCAGGATCATTCCGATCAGCCTGGGCGACAGTTTTCGTGGCTTTCGCATTGTGGGCACCACGCCCGACTACATCCACCATTACGACGCGCAGCTGGCACAGGGCGCGCTGTGGTCCAGGCCCATGCAGGCCGTCATTGGCGCGCAGGTGGCGCAGCAGAYCGGCCTGAAAGTGGGCGACAGCTTTACCGGCACACACGGCCTGGGCGGCGGCGGTGAAGAGCACAAGCTGAGCCCCTATGTGGTGTCGGGCATCCTGGCCGGCAGCCACACCGTGCTGGACCGCCTGGTGCTGACGGCCACCGAGTCCGTCTGGCAGGTGCATGAAACCGACACCGCGCTGGACGACGACGACCGCAAGGTGCTGGAAGAGGAACGCGAAATCACGCTGGCGCTGATCCAGTACAAGACGCCGCTGGCGGCCGTGACCTTTCCGCGCTACATCAACAGCAACACCGAGATGCAGGCTGCGGCGCCGGCGCTGGAGATCACGCGCCTCTTGAGCATGGTGGGTGTGGGCACCGACGTGCTGCGTGCGCTGGCCGGCGTGCTGCTGCTGACGGCGGGCCTGAGTGTCTTCATCGCGCTGTGGGGCGCCGTGCGTGAGCGCCGGGCCGACCTGGCGCTGCTGCGCATGCTGGGTGCGCCACCGGCCCGCGTGGCCGGCCTGCTGCTGTGCGAAGCGCTATGGCTGGCGCTGCTGGCCACCGTGCTGGGGGTGCTGGCGGGGCAGGGGCTGACGGCGCTGCTGGCCTGGGCGCTGCAACTTGAAAAATCGGTCCTGATCGGTGCGCTGTCATGGCCGGTCGAGCTGGTCAGTGTGCCGGTGCTGGCTTTGGGTGTGGCGCTGGCGTCTGCGTTGCTGCCTGCCTGGGAAGCCTACCGGATCAGTGTGTTTGAACTTCTCCAATCAAGGTAACTTCTTATGACAAACCTCTCTTCCATCAAAAAATTCCTCACCCTGTCTCCTGTTGCGGCCGCGTTTGCGGCGGTGGCCCTGAGCGCCACGTTCTCGCTGGCCCATGCGCAGCACAACGACAAGGAAACCAAGGAAGACATCCAGCGCCACCGCGCCATGGCCGCCGCCCATGAAAACGCCGCCAAATGCCTGGAATCGGGCAAGAAAGACGAAGTTTGTGAAAAAGAGCTGCAGGCCGCTTGCAAAGGCCTGGCCGTCGGCAAATACTGCGGGATGAAACACGTTCATTGACGTCCACTGACGTCACCGGGACACCCCTGAAGTGGCCTCACCTTTTTTCTGGATTTTCTGGAGTACTGCATGACTGCCTCTTTTCGCCCTCGCACACCAAGCCTTTACGGACTGAGGTGGGCATTGGCCTGCAGCACGCTGCTGGCCGCTGCAGGCCTTTCGGCGCAAACGCTGTCTTCACCGCTGGCGAATGGCGGCAAACCTGCCGCGGCAGGGCCGGCGTTTGACATACCGGTCGGGCAGGGTGCGGGCGTGCATGGCGCCAACAGCCCGTTCCCACCGCTGGCGGCCCGCACGGACGTTGTGCCCTGGTCGGTGCTGACGGCGGTGAAAACCAAAAACGAGAAAAACCGGATCCTGCCGGTCTTCACCCTCGACCAGATGGCGCTGAACCAGAAAACCCAGCGCATCCAGGGCTTCATGATGCCGCTGGACCCGGGTGAAAAGCAAAAGCATTTTTTGCTCTCGTCGGTGCCGCTGACCTGCGCCTTCTGCCTGCCCGGCGGGCCCGAGAGCATGGTCGAAGTCAAAACCAAAACGCCGGTGAAATACAGCATGGAGCCGGTGGTGGTGGAGGGGCGCTTCCTGGTCCTGAACGACGACTCTTACGGTCTTTACTACCGCATTACGGATGCAACCAGCGTCAGGTAAGAGCCGCGCACAAAACTGCCGTGGCTGACGCTTTTTAAGCGGAGCCGTCCCGCAAAATACGGAGACGGCACCGCGACGGCCTGGCAACCCGCACGCTAAGATTGCGCAATGAACCAGCTTGTCTTCGTGTCCCTGCTTCCCGTCGTGTTGTTGATTGCTACAGGTTTCATAGCTGGTCGCGCACAGTGGGTAAGGCCCGGAGCGATAAAAGACCTTTCAAACCTGGTCTTTCTGCTGCTCACGCCAGCGCTGCTGTTTCGCACCATGAGCAAGGTGCGTATTGAGCAGCTGGACTTCAAGCCCGTGCTGGCTTACTTTCTGGCCGTGGTCGTGTTGTTTGGTGGCACCCTGCTGCTGCAGGGCTTTAACCGCCGCGCCGCCGTACTGGCACTGGCCAACACCTTCTCCAACACCGTCATGATCGGCATCGCGCTGGTCGGGTTGATGTATGGCCCCGAAGGGTTGGTGACGCTGTTTACGCTGGTCTCGGTGCATTCGCTGGTGTTGCTGACCAGCGCCACGGTGGTGCTGGAACTGGCGGTGGCGCACGAACAGAAGCTGGGCACGGCCGATGAAGTCACCACCGCACCACGCCACCCGGTGGCCACGGTGTTGATGGCCGTGAAAAACGCGCTGCTGCACCCGGTGCCGCTGCCCATCATGGCGGGCCTGCTGTTTGCGCAGACCGGCCTCACGATTCCCGCGGTGGTCGACAAGCCACTGGAATTGCTGGCCAATGCCTTCGGTCCGCTGGCGCTGGTGCTGGTGGGCGTGACGCTGGCCAACACGCGTGTGGGGGAGCACTGGCGCCAGGCGCTGGCTTTGGCTGGCGTGAAAAACCTGCTGCATCCCTTGCTGGTGTTCGGCTTGTGCCGCCTGCTGGGTGTGGGTGGCGTGCCGATGGCGGTGATGGTGGTGGCATCGGCCCTTCCGATCGGTGCCAATGTGTTTTTGTTTTCCCAGCGCTACAAGGTCGCGGAAGACCTGATTACTGCCAGTGTGGTGGTGTCCACCGCACTGGCCCTGGTGACGCTGACCATTGTGCTGCTGCTGGTCGGGCGGTTTGTCTAAATTTCATTCACGGAGCCATTGATGCAGTTCCTACAGTCCCTCCCGGTATCGGCACAAACCATCGGTCTGCTCCTGCTGTCCAACGTGTTCATGACCTTTGCCTGGTACGGACACCTGAAAAACCTGGCCACCTCGCCCTGGTATATCGCAGCGCTGATCAGCTGGGGCATCGCACTGTTTGAATACCTGCTGCAGGTGCCCGGCAACCGCATCGGCTTTACCCAGTTCAGCGTCGGGCAACTCAAGATCATGCAGGAGGTGATCACGCTCAGCGTGTTCGTGCCTTTTGCGGTGTTTTACCTGAATGAGCCGTTGAAACTCGATTACCTGTGGGCCGCGCTGTGCATGGTGGGCGCGGTGTATTTCATCTTCCGTTCCGCCTGAGTACCCGGTATTTGTCCCCGCCCCTGATTGGCCCTTGTGGATGCGCCGAGGAGCGGAGGTYCAGACGGATCAGGGCAAAAACTTGTTTGAGCCGCAGGCGAGTTGTTTTTGACCCCGGCTGGCCCGAGCACCGCAGGTTGCCCGTAGCGTAGCGAAGGGACGCAGGAACCACGGTCGCCTTTTGGTATTCGCGTAACTTCGCTTCGCGAAGTGAGCGAATCCCCACTACGTGACCTTTGCTTACTTTCTTTTGGCGAAGCAAAAGAAAGTGAGTTGCATGCCGGGCAACCCCCGGCCAGCAGCCTAAGCAGTAAACCCACCGTCAGACACCCAAGCTACCTAAAATCCCGGGCGRTTAAACTTCTAGCTGTTACAAAAACGTCATATTTTTGACTTACTCCCTGAGGAACTGACATGCTGTTTGGCAAATTGCTGCCGCGCGAAGGCAATTTTTTCGAGATGTTCAACCAGCATGCCGAACGCATCGTCGAGGCCGCCCACGCGTTCTCGAACCTGGTCGCGAACTACGCTGACGTGCAAAAGCGCGAAGCTTTCAACCGCGAAGTCGACCACGCCGAGCGCGCCGCCGACCGCATCACGCATGAAGTCAACCGGGCGCTGCACAAGACTTTCATCACACCCATCGACCGCGAGCAGATCCACAAGCTGATCAACACCATGGACGACGTGGCCGACCTGATCCAGGATTCGGCGGAAACCATGGCGCTGTACGACGTGCGCCACATGACCGAAGACATCGTGCGGTTGACCGACCTGAGCGTCAAGTGCTGCGAACGCCTGCAGGATGCCGTGGCGCTGATCGAAAAAGTCAGCGATGCCGCGACGGCTGAAGCGGCGCTCAAGACCTGCGAGGAAATCGACAAGCTCGAGTCCGACGCCGACCGCGTCATGCGCTCTGCCATGAGCCGGCTGTTCCGCGAAGAGCCCGATGTACGGGAAGTGATCAAGCTCAAGGCGGTGTACGAACTGTTAGAGACCATCACCGACAAGTGCGAGGACGTGGCCAACCTGATCGAGGGCATCGTCCTCGAGAACTCCTGATCACGGGCGCCTGAACCATGCAAACCGTACAGGCTGCCCTGTGGGTGGTGTTCCTGCTGGTCTTCCTGGCCATTGCGTTCGACTTCATGAACGGCTTTCATGACGCGGCCAACTCGATCGCCACCGTGGTGTCGACGGGTGTGCTCAAGCCGGGGCAGGCGGTGCTGTTCGCCGCCTTCTTCAACTTCCTGGCGTATTTCATCTTTCACCTGAGCGTGGCGGCGACCATCGGCAAGGGCATCGTGATGCCGGGCGTGGTGGACACGCATGTGGTGTTTGGCGCGCTGATGGGCGCCATCACCTGGAACATCGTGACCTGGTTTTACGGCATTCCCAGCAGCTCTTCGCATGCGCTGATCGGCGGCATCGTAGGGGCTGTGATTGCCAAGGCCGGCGCGAGTGCCTTGATCGCGTCGGGCGTTTTCAAGGTGGTGGCCTTCATTTTCGTGTCGCCGCTGCTCGGATTCTTGCTGGGCTCGCTGATGATGGTGGCGGTGGCCTGGGTGTGTCGCAGGACGACCCCGTCGAAGGCCGACCGGTGGTTTCGCCGGCTTCAGCTGGTGTCCGCCGGCGCCTACAGCCTGGGGCACGGCGGCAACGACGCGCAAAAGACGGCCGGCATCATCTGGCTGCTGTTGATCGCCGCGACCACCAGCAATGTGCAGGGCTTGCCCGTGTGGATGATGGCGACCACGGAACACCTGCCGATCTGGGTGGTCATCGTCTGCTACATCGCCATCGGCTTTGGCACCATGTTCGGCGGCTGGCGCATCGTGAAAACCATGGGCCAGAAGATCACCAAGCTAAAGCCCGTGGGCGGCTTCTGCGCCGAGACAGGCGGGGCGCTGACGCTCTTCCTGGCGACCGGGCTGGGTATTCCTGTTTCCACCACGCACACCATCACCGGCGCCATCGTGGGCGTGGGTTCCACGCAGCGCGCTTCAGCCGTGCGCTGGGGCGTGGCTGGCAACATCGTCTGGGCCTGGATTTTCACCATTCCCGCTTCGGCCTTCGTGGCCGCGATCGCGTACTGGGTCAGCCTGCAAGTTTTTTGAACACCCCTGTCCGGGCTCACTGCAGAAATAGGTTCACCCCTATCGGGCTCACTTCGTGTAGCCCTTTTCCCCTTGCAGGGGACGGCGCCTGCGGCCCGGCAAAGCCGGCTCCGCGGC
>NZ_JBFUCA010000182.1:0-7602 GCF_056405475.1 Polaromonas sp. P1_G4 | reverse complement strand
CCGCTGACATGACTGAACTGCTGAAATCTTCGCTGACTCGCCGTACCGTGCTGCAGGCCGCGGCCGTGGGCGCCGTGGGCATCAACCCCGCCCTGCGCGCTGCCGTCTATGCCCAGGGCTCAGACGCACCAGAGAAGAAGGAAGTCAAGATCGGCTTCATTCCGCTGACCGACTGCGCCTCGGTGGTCATGGCCTCAGTGCTGGGCATTGACCAGAAATACGGCGTCAAGATCATCCCGACCAAGGAAGCCAGCTGGGCCGGCGTACGCGACAAGCTGGTCAACGGCGAACTGGACTTCGCCCATGTGCTCTACGGCCTGGTCTACGGCGTCCACATGGGCACAGCCGGCCCCAAGAAAGACATGGCTGTGCTGATGACGCTCAACAACAACGGCCAGGCCATCACGCTGTCCAAGAAACTGGCCGACAAGGGCGCCATCGACGGCCCGGGCCTGGCCAAGCTCATGGCCAGCGACAAGCGCGAATACACCTTCGCCCAGACCTTCCCGACCGGCACGCACGCCATGTGGCTTTACTACTGGCTGGCCGCCAACGGCATCAACCCGATGAAGGACGCCAAGGTCATCACCGTGCCGCCACCGCAAATGGTGGCCAACATGCGCGTGGGCAACATGGACGGCTTCTGCGTGGGCGAGCCCTGGGGCCACCGCGCCATCATCGACGGCATAGGCGTGACCGCCGTGACCACCCAGGACGTCTGGAAAGACCACCCTGAAAAAGTGCTGGGCACCACGGCCGACTTCGTCAAAAAATACCCCAATACAGCGCGCGCCGTGACCGCCGCCATCATCGAAGCCGGCAAGTGGATTGACGCCAGCCTCTCCAACAAAAACAAGATGGCCGAGACCGTGGCCGACAAGAGCTACGTCAACACCAGCGTGGACGCCATCAACCAGCGCATCCTGGGCCGCTACCAGAACGGCATGGGCAAGACCTGGGACGACCCGAACTACATGAAGTTCTACAACGACGGTGCGGTGAGCTTCCCTTACCTGTCCGACGGCATGTGGTTCCTCACGCAGCACAAACGCTGGGGCCTGATCAAGGAGCATCCGGACTACCTGGGCATCGCCAAACAGATCAATCACATCGACGTCTACAAACAGGCCGCGACGGCTGCCAAGGCGAGCGTTCCCAAAGACATCATGCGCAGCAGCAAGCTGATGGACGGCACGGTGTGGGACGGCAAGGACCCGAAAAAATACGCCGACAGTTTCAAGGTTCACGCCTGAACACCCACGCTATATCCACGCTACACCCCACCCAACCTTCCCACGTAAAGAGGTGACGCCATGGTCAGTGCCGTATTTCACAACCCGCTGGAGGCGGCAACCCCTGCAAGCCGCAGCAACGAAAGGCCCAGAGAGGCCGTCGCTATCAATTCGATAGCTGGCGGCGCTTATCCAACGGGCTCCGCAGCCAAAAACAACATGAACGTTTCAATAAAACCCATGCCCGCCACCAAGCCATCCCGCGATGCCTCCTGGCTCTGGCTCACCATCCTGCCCCCCCTGTTGGGCCTCGGTTTGCTGGTGCTGATCTGGGAGCTTGTTTTCATGGGCACGGCCGGCAGCATTCCCTCGCCCAAAGACACCTTTGTGCAGGCGGTGCAGATCTTCAGCGACCCGTTTTACAGCAAGGGGCCGAATGACCAGGGCGTGGGCTGGAACGTGCTGTCGTCGCTCAAGCGCGTGGCCATGGGCTTTGGCATGGCGGCCGTCGTCGGCATACCGGTCGGCTTCATGATCGGTCGCTTCAATTTTTTGAGCCGCATGTTCAACCCGCTGATCAGCCTCTTGCGCCCGGTGTCGCCGCTAGCCTGGTTGCCGATTGGTCTGCTGGTCTTCAAGGGTGCCAACCCGGCTGCTATCTGGACCATCTTCATTTGCTCCATCTGGCCCATGATCATCAACACGGCTGTCGGTGTACAACGCGTGCCGCAGGACTACATGAACGTGGCGCGTGTGCTCAATCTCAGCGAGTGGAAGATCGTGACCAAGATCCTCTTTCCTGCCGTGCTGCCCTACATGCTGACCGGCGTTCGTCTGGCTGTCGGCACCGCCTGGCTGGTGATCGTGGCCGCCGAGATGCTGACCGGTGGCGTCGGCATCGGCTTCTGGGTCTGGGACGAGTGGAACAACCTCAACGTCAAGAACATCATCATCGCGATCTTCGTGATCGGCATCGTCGGGCTGGTGCTGGAGTTCGCACTGATCAAGCTTGCAACAGCCTTCACGTTTGAAGAAGTCAAGAACTGAACCGCTCGAACAAAAGGAGAACCAAGCCATGACATCCTTCACTACCAAGTACATCGAGATCCAGGGCGTAGAGCAAACTTTCAAGACCAAAAAGGGGCCGTTCTGCGCACTGCAGAACATCAACCTCACGGTAGCCAAGGGCGAGTTCGTCACACTGATCGGCCATTCAGGCTGCGGCAAATCCACGCTGCTCAACCTGATTGCCGGCCTGACCACACCCACCGAGGGCAGCCTGCTGTGCGCCAACCGCGAAATCGCCGGCCCCGGACCCGAGCGGGCCGTCGTATTCCAGAACCATTCGTTGCTGCCCTGGCTCACCTGCTTCGAGAACGTTTACCTTGCCGTCGAGCGGGTTTTTGCGGCCACGGAAAACAAGGCCCAGCTCAAGGCCCGCACCGACGCCGCACTGGCCATGGTCGGGCTGACGCCAGCGGCGCAAAAACGTCCCGGCGAGATTTCGGGCGGCATGAAGCAGCGCGTCGGCATTGCACGCGCACTGTCGATGGAACCCAAGGTGTTGCTGCTGGACGAGCCTTTCGGTGCCCTTGATGCGCTGACCCGCGCCAAGCTGCAGGATGAACTGCTGCAGATCGTCGCCACCACGCAAAGCACGGTCGTGATGGTGACCCACGATGTCGACGAAGCCGTTCTCCTGAGCGACCGCATTGTAATGATGACCAACGGTCCCGCCGCCACGATCGGCGAAGTGTTGCCAGTAGAGCTGCCCCGCCCACGTTCCCGCGTGGCGCTGGCCGAAGACATCCGTTACCTGGGTTACCGCAAGGCCGTGATCGATTTCCTTTACACCCGCCAGGGCCACGTCGAAAAAGCAGCCTGAAAAGGCCAGACCGGAAAAGCGGCAAACAAGCCGCTCCGGGATTTTCAAAGGGAGGTTTTTAATGTCTGCAGTTTTGCCAATCCCCGGCGCCGACAGAATCGCCCATGGCGCACCAGCCAGCACGCGGCCGTCAGCATCGCACGGCCTCTCCTCGCTCGGCAAGTACCGTGAAATCATCATCGCAGTCGCGTTTTTCCTGCTGTTTGACCTGGGTGTGCTGGTCCTGAACTTCTACACCTCGTTCAAGATTGACCAGGACACCGTGGCCATCAACCTTTCCGGCCGCCAGCGCGTCGTCTCGCAACGCGTCGCGCGCACCCYGCTGGAGCTTGATGCCATGCGCGTCTCGGGTGCGCCCTACAGGGCCGACACCCTGGCGGAGCTGCGTGCGGGCGCCAAAATCTTCCAGGTGTCGCAGCTGGCGTTTCGCGAAGGCGGCACCATTCCCGGCGGCGACGGCAAACCTGTCTACCTGGAGCCGGTGGTGTCCAGCCGCGGCCGTGAGCTCGAGGAAAAGGTGGAGCAAATCTGGAAGCCCTACTTCGCCCTGCTCCAGCCGCTGCTGGCAGGCGACAACTTCACGCAGCAGGAATTGGCCGCCGCGCTGGCCTACAGCCAGACCTACAACATCCAGCTGCTGGGCGCGGCCAACGACTTCGTGACCGAAACGCAGCAGATAGGCGCCTCGCGTGCCAGCGTGCTGCGCATGGTGCAAACCGGCGGTATCGTGCTGGCACTGCTGAATTTCGCCTTCATTCTGTTCAAGTTCCTGCGCCGCCTCAAAACTTCAGACGCCGCGATTGAAGCTGCCACCGAAGAAAACCGGGAGATTCTCGCCAGCGTGCGCGAAGGCCTGTTCCTGCTGACACCCCAACACCAGCTCGGTTCCCAGTTGTCCCGTTCGACCCATGCACTGTTCGGCAAAACGCTGGCACCGGGGCAAAACTTCTTCTACCAGCTGTCCACCCTGGTTTCCGACAAGGCATTGACCGATGCGCGGGACTATGTCGAGTTGCTGTTCTCTCCACACGTCAAGGAGCAGCTGATCCAGGGCATCAACCCGCTGTCGGAGGTGGAACTCACCGTCAGGAACCGGCTGGGCCAGGACACCAAGCGCTACCTTTCGTTCCATTTCAACCGGGTGCAGGACGGCAACACCGTGCGGCATCTGCTGGTCACCGTGCAGGACATCACGCAAAAAGTCGAGTTGCAGGCCCGGTTGACCGGCGAACGCCAGCGCTCGCAAAAAGAGCTGTCCATGATGCTCAAGGCTTTCGAGACGGAGCCGGCCATGATGCGCGCTTTTGTAGAGCGAGCTGAAGCGTCCCTGCTGGAAGTCAACGACCTGCTGCGAAGCACTTCATCAGCCGCCTCGGAAGTCCAGGTGCTCAAAGCTGTGGACGGCGCCTACCGCCGCATCCACGCCTTCAAGGGCGACGCAGCGTCGCTCGGACTGGAAATCCTGGCCACACTGGCCCATCAGTTCGAAAGCGAGTTGCAAAAGCTCAAGGACAACGGCGCCGCCACCGGCGACGCTCTGCTGGCCCTGCCTTTGCCGCTCGAGGACCTGCTGGCCAAGGTCGGCGCCTTCAAGGCGCTGGGCCAGAAGCGCTCAGGCGGTGACACGGCGCCCGCCCCGGACGGTTCCGCATCGCAAGGACTGAACGCCGTGCTGACCCAGCTGGCGAACGAGGTCGGCACCGACTGCGGCAAACGCGTGGATGCCGAGGTGCGTATGGGGAGTGCCCAGGACATGCCGGCCGACAAGATGAACCTGCTGCGCGAAATCGCCATCCAGCTTCTGCGTAACGCCGTGGTGCACGGCGTGGAGGTGCCATCCGTGCGGCGCGCTGCGGGCAAGGCGGAGTCCGGGCGGATTACCGTCAACCTCACCCGGAACGAAGACGGCCAGTGGCAGCTCAGCGTGCGCGACGATGGCGCGGGCCTGAATGCGGCCGACGTTCGCCGCCGTCTGCTTGAACTGGGCTGGTATACGCCTGAGCAGCTGCAAAGCTTCAGCGAGCAGCAGATCGTTGCACATATTTTCAAGCCGGGCTTTTCCACGGCCGGTGCCACCTCCCGCCACGCAGGCCGCGGCGTGGGCCTGGACCTGGTGCAGACCAACGTGCAGCAGCTGGGGGCGCGCCTGCTGCTCTCCAGCACGCCCGGCCAGCACACCGAATTCAAGGTTTCTTTTTCCTGAATTTTCCTGAAGCAATCCAGCAATGGCCATCACAAACCCCACACAGGAGCTTCTCCATGCGACTGCTGATTGTTGACGACTCCAACATGATCCGGACCCGGATTTCGAGAGTGGTGCAAAACGGCGGCATCAAGGGCGTGGTGCTCGCAGGCCTGGCCAAAAACGGCCTTGAAGCCGTGCGGCTGGCCCGGGCAACCCGCCCCGAGGTCGTCACCATGGACCTGACCATGCCTGAGATGGACGGCATTGAATGCATCACCGCATTGCTGAAGTTCGACCCGTCCATCAAGATACTGGTGGTCAGCGCGCTCAGCGACAAATCGACAGCCATCCAGGCACTCAAGCTGGGCGCCCGCGGATTCGTTGCCAAACCCTTTACCGACGAAGAGCTGCAGATTGCACTGCTCGACGTTGCAGACGTGCGCTAAGGACATTGTTATGGCCACACTGAACGAAAACGACCTCAAGCTCTTTGTCGATTCCATCCGGCATTACCTCAAGATCACGACCCGGCAGGAACCGCAGATCACCTCGGCCTATCTCGGCACGGGAGATATCGAAGCCTTTGAATTCAACGGCATCGTGACCTTTTCCGGAAGCCACAACGGACATGTGGTGGTGTCCATGCCGGGGAAACTGGTGCGCGAGATTTTGCTGCTCCAGCATGAAACCGACCTCAGCGATGGCAACTTGCTTGATGCGGTGGGTGAAATCGCCAACACCCTGGCAGGCAATGCACGCAAGGCTTTGGGGTCCGAGCTGCAGATTTCAGTGCCGATCAAGCTGCAGGGTGCGCAGGGCATGAAAGCCCGGGTACGCAAGCGCCCCTACGTGATCACCTTGCGCTGGAACCACTACGCGGCAATGGTCTGCGTCGACATGGACCGCAAAAACTAGCCCGCGACCTCGGTCGGCTTGGTTGATTCRCACGGCTGCACGCACGCAATGTGTGCGTCGCACCAAAAGAAACCGCAACTCAGGCTCAAATTGCGCTGCAAGGGTGCATTTTGAGTGCCCCAAGTTGGCATGCTTTTCGCACTGTTTCTGTGAATCAACCATCTTCACAGAAAGAGCTTGCACCATGGCGGGGTTTCGTAATTTTCTCAAGGCTGGCCACGCGCCCACACTGGGTGCGGCGTTTTTCTACTTCGCGTTTTCGTGCTGCATCTGGGTCATGAACGGCGCCATGGCGCCTTTCATTTCGGAAACCTACAAGCTCTCGCCCACAGAAAAAGGCGTGATGCTGTCGGTTCCCATCTTCGCCGGCGCGCTGATGCGCTTTCCGCTGGGCGTGCTGGCGCAATACATTGGCCGCAAAAATGCCACGCTGGTCGAAATGGGCCTGATCATGGTGGCGCTGCTGTTCGGCTACTTCGTGGTTGACTCCTACAGCAGCCTGCTGGCCATGGGCGTGCTGCTGGGCATTGCCGGCGCCAGTTTCGGCGTGGCGCTCAGCCTGGGTTCGGGCYCCTTCCCTCCCCGTTACAAGGGCCTGGCCATGGGTCTGGTCGGTGCGGGCAACGTGGGCACCGCTGTCTCCGTGCTTGTCGCGCCGGCGCTGGCGCAGCGCTTCGGCTGGCAGTCGGTCTACGGCATTGCTGCCGTAGCCATGCTGCTGCCGATGATCGCGATGATTCTTTTTGCCAAAGAACCCGACGATGTGGACAGCCACGCCACCCTGCGCGAACACGTGGCCTGCCTGTTCGAAAAAGACGGCTGGGCTTTCAGCCTGATCTACGCCGTGAGTTTTGGCGGCTTCATCGGGCTGGCGACGTTTTTGCCTTCCTACTACTACGACCAGTTCGGCGTCAGCAAGGTGCAGGCCGGGCAGCTGTCGATGCTGGCAGCCTTCATGGGCGCGGCGCTGCGCATCTTCGGCGGCTGGATCTCGGACCGCTGGGGCGGCGTGAACACCTTGAGCGTCGTGCTGCTGACGATTGCCGCCACGCTCGTGGCATGCGGCCTGGCCAGCAAATCCCTGGTGGCCACCACCTTGCTGGTCATGCTGTGCTTTGCCGCACTGGGTGCAGGCAATGGCGCCCTTTTCCAGCTGGTACCGCTACGCTGGCCCCTGGCTACTGCGGTAGCCGGCTCCATGATCGGGGAAATCGGCGCACTGGGCGGCGGCCTGGTGCCCAATGCCATGGGTATCTCCAAGCAGTATGCGGGCACTTACATGTGGGGTTTCTTCTTTTTTGCAGCCTTGTCGCTGGGCATGCTGGTGATGCTGCGGGTGATGCAGATTCGGTGGACACGAACCTGGGCGGAGAAAGGTGGACGGG
>NZ_JBFUCA010000181.1:0-7734 GCF_056405475.1 Polaromonas sp. P1_G4 | reverse complement strand
ATCATAGGCTCGAGGTTTTGCGTTCTGTACAGAAAAGGTAGCTGGGTTGTGCGTCGTGTCTTTACAAGTCTGTTGATACTGGTATTTGCCGGCACCCTGCTGTTGTTTGGCGCGGGTTTGTGGTGGCTGCACGAGCCGATTCCCCTGCGGCTGGCCCCCGGCAGCCAGGTCGTAGACCTTGAAATCGAGCCCGGCACGCCCGCCAGCGGCGTGGCCGAGGTCATCGTGGCCAGCGGCGCCGATGTCCCGGCCCTGTTGCTCCATGCCTGGTTTCGCTTTTCGGGCCAGGCCCGGCTCATCAAGGCCGGCAGCTATGAATTGGTACCCGGCACCACGCCGCAAAAGCTGCTCGCCATGCTGGTGCGCGGCGATCAAGCCCTCAAAAGCGTCACCCTGGTAGAAGGCTGGACCTTCAACCAGGTGCGTGCAGCGCTACAAAAAGCAGAGCAGCTTGCGCCCGACACGCTTGGCCTGGCGCCCGAAATCATCATGCAAAAGCTGGGCAGGCCGGGTGTGCACCCCGAAGGCCGTTTCTTCCCCGACACCTACACCTACGCCAAGGGTTCCAGCGACCTGGCCGTGCTCAAGCGCGCAGCACGGGCCATGGACAAGCGGCTGGACGCTGCCTGGGTACTGCGAAGCCCGGACACACCGCTGAAAACCCCTGACGAGGCCCTGATCCTGGCCAGCATCGTCGAAAAGGAAACCGGCAAGCCGTCGGACCGGGCCCAGATCGGCGGCGTTTTCACCAACCGGCTGCGCCTGGGCATGCTGCTGCAGACCGACCCCACCGTGATTTACGGGCTCGGCGACAAGTTCGACGGCAATCTGCGAAAACGCGACCTGCTGGCCGATACGCCCTACAACACCTACACCCGCGCCGGGTTGCCGCCCACGCCGATCGCCATGCCGGGCAAGGCCGCCCTGCTGGCCGCCGTGCAACCGGCACCGACCAAGGCCATTTATTTTGTGGCGCGCGGCGACGGTACCAGCCACTTCAGCAGCAGCCTGGACGAGCACAACCGCGCGGTGAACAAATATATAAGAGGCCAGTAATAACTATGGCCCCCACGCTTGTCGCTTCGCGTACTGCGCTGCCCCCCGAGGGGGCGCTGCGCCTGCGGCCCGGCAAAGCCGGTTCCGCGGCCCCTGCTTGCGTGTCACTTTCGCTCAGTTGGCGGCTTGGCGTTACGCGAATGACATCATGAGTAATAGACCTCTGAGCGGCCTTTTCATCAGCTTCGAAGGCATAGACGGTGCCGGCAAGTCTACGCACATTGCCGGCCTGGCTGAAGCCTTCAAGGCCGAGGGCAGGGCGGTGACGCTGACACGCGAACCGGGTGGTACGCCGCTGGCCGAAAAACTGCGTGCCATGGTGTTGAACGACGCCATGGACCCGCTGACAGAGGCGCTGCTGATCTTTGCCGCGCGGCGTGACCACATCGTCAATGTGATTGCGCCGGCGCTGCTGCGCGGTGACGTGGTGCTGTGCGACCGTTTTACCGACGCAACCTTTGCCTACCAGGGCGCAGGGCGCGGTTTTGACCTGAAGCTGCTCTCAACCCTGGAGCGTTGGGTGCAATCCGACGAAGGGCTGCTGGGCGACCCCGCGGGCAATTCACCCATGAAGCCCGAGGTGGAAACCGTGATCGAGCCGCATTTGACGGTGTGGTTTGACCTGGCGCCTGAAGAAGCGGCCCGGCGGCTGACCGGCGCGCGCCTGCCCGACAAATTCGAGGCTCAGCCGGTGGCGTTTTTCCGCCGCGTGGCGCAAGGCTACGCGGACCGGCAGAAAAATCACCCCGAACGTTTCGCCCGCATTGACGCATCGAAAAGCCGCGACGAAGTCTGGCAGGCCGTGCAGCAGGTGTTTATCGCCAAAGGCTGGTTGTCATGAGCGTTCTGGATACTTTGCCGGCGACGGCCGAATCCAGCAATCCGCGCCTGGCGCCGTGGCTCCAGGCGCAACTTGAAAGCCTGCTGGCCCAGCGCGGCCATGCGTGGCTCCTGAGCGGACCTTCGGGTTTGGGGCAGTTTGAACTGGCGCTGGCACTGGCGCGGGCCTGGCTTTGCGAAGAAGCCACGCCGCAGGGGGCCTGCGGGCACTGCGGCAGTTGCCACGCGGTAGATGTACACACGCATGCGGACCTTTGCATGCTGATGCCCGAAACCCTGTCGCTGGCGCTTGGCTGGCCGCTCGACGAAAAGACGCAGGACGACCTGGACAGCAAGAAACGCAAGCCCAGCAAGGAAATCAAGGTCGATGCGGCGCGCGAAGCCGTGTCTTTCACCCAGTTCACACGGTCACGCGGCACCACCAAGGTGGTGCTGGTGTTCCCGGCCGAGCGCATGAACAACGTCACGGCCAATACCCTGCTCAAGACCCTGGAAGAGCCTCCAGGCGCCGTCAAGTTCGTCCTGGCCACCGAGGCCGCGCACCAGTTGCTGCCCACCATCCGGAGCCGGTGCCTTGGCCACACCATGGTCTGGCCGGACTTTGACCAGGCTCTGGGCTGGCTCCAGCAGGAAATCACGCTGGCAGGTGATAGCGCCGGTAGCACCAAAAAAGCCGCGGCAGCGCCAAAAGCCGCTGAATTGCAAACCTTGCTGGTGGCCGCGGGCGGGCGACCCGCCGACGCGCTGAACTGGGCACAGAACAATCCGCCCGCGGAAGCCGCCCAACATTGGCAGGCCCTGCCCAAAGCCATGGCGCGCGGCGACGTGAGCGCGCTGTCGGACTGGGCGCCAGCGCAGGCTGTGGATGCACTGCAAAAGCTTTGCCACGACGTACTGGCTGTGCGCATGGGCGCCGCGCCGCGGTTTTTCCACGCGAGCGACCTTCCGGCGGCCCTTCCCGCTGCGGCCGGCAAGACGGGTGGCGGGCTTTACGCCCTTGCAAGCTGGTCCAAAGAATTGGCGGCCATTGCCCGCACGGTGGAACACCCCTACAACCCGGGCCTGATGCTTGAATCGCTGGTAAGCCGGGCCCGCACAGCGCTGAATGCGAAATAAACCCAAACCGTTTCTTTTATGCTGCAATTGCAGACGCCGCAGCAGTCAAACCGATAAACTAGCGCCATGAGCACACCACCGCCCGCCAGTTCACCCGCAGCCGCCACCGCCCGCCCCAGCGTTGTCCAGCTGGCCATCAAGGAAAAAGCAGCGCTTTACGCCGCCTACATTCCCTTGTTCACGGAAGGCGGCGTTTTCATTCCGACTGCACGCGACTACAAGCTGGGCGACGACGTCTACGTCCTGCTGACGCTTCCTGAAGATACACAACGCTATCCGGTGGCCGGCAAAGTGGCTTGGGTCACACCCGCAAGGGCGGCCGGCAACCGCACGCAAGGCGTTGGCGTCCGATTCCCGTCGGACGATAAATCCCGTCTTCTGAAGATCAAGATTGAAGAAATCCTCGGCGCCCACTTGGCGTCCGACCGCCCCACACAGACCATTTAGGCCTTGCCGAACGCGGCCTGCCGCACCGGCAAGCGCGTGGTTGCTATGGTATTTATAGCTGCTTGCGCACGGCCAATAAGGCTTGCAGCCTGTTTTGATACCTAACCTTGTACCGCGATGTTCACTGACTCCCATTGCCATTTGAGCTTTCCGGAGCTTCAGGCCCAATTGCCGCAAATCCGCCAGGCCATGCTGGCCGCCCAGGTCGACCGCGCGCTGTGCATCTGCACCACCCTGGAAGAGTTCGAAACTGTTCATGGGCTAGCCACGGCCTACGACAATTTCTGGGCAACCGTCGGCGTGCATCCCGACAACGAAGATGTCCGGGAGCCCAGCCTGGACGACCTGCTGACACGCGCCAGCCTGCCCAAAGTGGTCGGCATTGGCGAGACCGGGCTCGACTATTACCGGCTGGGTGACCGGACCGTGGCGGACATGGAATGGCAGCGGGAGCGGTTTCGCGTGCACATCCGGGCAGCTCGCCAGACCGGCAAGCCCCTGGTGATTCATACCCGCAGCGCGTCCGACGACACGATTGCGTTGCTCAAGGAAGAGGGCGGCAACGCCGGCCAGGCCGACAGCGCCACTGGAGTTTTTCACTGCTTTACCGAAACCCAGGCGGTGGCCCGAGCCGCCCTGGACCTCGGGTTTTACATCTCTTTTTCCGGCATCCTGACCTTCAAGAACGCGGCGGATTTGCGGGAGGTGGCCCGATTTGTCCCCATGGACCGTATGCTGATTGAGACCGACAGCCCCTACCTCGCGCCCATGCCGTACCGCGGTAAAACCAATAATCCTTCGTATGTTCCCCTGGTGGCCAAGCAGATTGCGGAACTCACCCAACAACCCATCCAGGCCATTGCAGAGGCCACAAGCCGAAACTTCGAGCAGCTTTTCAGCGGGGTTAAAGCATGAAAAACAACTTCATGAATTACTTTAAGAAAGCAATTATTGCCGTTGTTTTTTATGGACTTTCTTCGGCAAATGCAGGGTCGTATGATGATTTTTTCATCGCAGTCAAGCGCGACGATCCCCGCACTATTCAGGCACTGCTGCAGCGGGGGTTTGACCCCAACACACCTGACCCAAAAGGCGAGCGTGGGCTCTTTCTCGCGCTGAAGGAGCCATCGCTCAGAGCAGCGCAGGTATTGGTGGACTGGCCCAAGACCGACGTCAACACCCTCAACGACAAGGGGGAAAGCGCACTCATGCTGGCCGCCCTCAAGAACCATCAGGGCCTGGCTGAGAAGCTGGTCAAACAGGGCGCCGACGTCAACAAGACCGGCTGGACGCCGCTGCATTACGCCGCTAGCGGCGGGCACGTGGCCATCATCAGCCTGCTGCTGGAAAACAGCGCCTATATTGATGCCGAGTCCCCCAACGGCACCACGCCGCTAATGATGGCCGCCATGTATGGCACCACGGAAGCAGTGCGTCTTCTCCTGGAGGAGGGTGCCGACCCGCAGCTCAAAAACCAGCTGGGTTTGACTGCCCTGCAGTTTGCCCAGCAAGGCAACCGGCCCGACGCCGCAGAAGCCATCACCACCGCCTTGCAGAAGAGGCGGCCTGCCGGGCAATGGTGACCACGTGATGCTCGGGAGTAAAGCCCGAGATCCGCGCAGATGCTTCTGTCACGGCACGTCGGACGCCAGGGCCACTCGTTCTTTGTGACCCAAACGGCGCCGCAACCATTGCAGCAGGTCGTCAACATAGGTGAACACCACCGGCACCACCAACAGACTCAGCACGGTAGAAGTGAGCAGGCCGCCAATCACGACAATGGCCATGGGCTGTCGAAAGCTCGGCTCCGCGCCCAGGCCCAGCGCGTTTGGYAACATGCCCGCACCCATGGCCACTGTGGTCATCACAATGGGCCGGGCCCGCTTATGGCAGGCGTCGATCAGCGCGCCCAGGCGGCTTACCCCGTGCTCGCGCCGCGCCATGATGGCGTATTCCACCAGCAAAATAGAATTCTTGGTCACGACGCCCATGAGCATCAGAACGCCGATCACCGCCGGCATCGAGAACGCCTGGTGCGACACCCACAATGCGATCAGCGCGCCTCCCATCGCCAGCGGCAGAGCTGACAGGATCGTGGCGGGCTGCATGAAATCATGGAACAGCAGCACCAGCACGGCGTAGATACAGAAAATACCGATGGCCATCGCGACGCCGAAGCTCTGGAAGAGCTCGGACATACGCTGCAATTCGCCTTGCTCCACGCGCTTCACACCCGCGGGCAGGTTCTTCAGTGCCGGCAGTTCCATGGCCTCGCGCTGGACTTCGCCCAGCGCGCGCCCGCCGAGCTCGACACTGAGCGTCAGGTTACGTGAACGGTCCAGGCGGGCAATCTGGGAAGGGCCGCTGCCCATGACGATCTCGGCCACAGACGCCAGACTCACCGTGCCGCCGCTGCCCTGAACGCGCAATTGGCCTACAGCCTGAAGGTTGGTTTGTACTGACGGATCCATCCGTACCCGGATGGGGATCTGGCGTTCCGGCAAATTGAGCTTGGGCAGGGCCGTGGAATAGTCACCGTAGGTGGCAAACCGCACCGCGTCGGCAAGCGCTTCGGTGGTCACACCCAGCGCTGCCGCACGCTCAGCGTTGGGCCGGATTTGAATCTCGGGCCGCTGCATGGCGGCGCTCGAGGTCACGTTGCCGATACCCTTGAGCGTGCGAAGCTGGGCCTCGGCCCGTGTAGCGGCTGAGGCCAGCGCTTCGGGGTCATCGCCGGCCAGCGTAATGTCCAGTGACTCCCCGCTACCGCCGCTCCCCACCGAGACCCGTACACCGGGCAAGGCCCGCAAGGTCTGGCGCATTTTTGCCTCGACGCCTGACTGCTTGAGCTTACGTTCCCCGCGCGGCACCAGCTCAACCGTGAGCGTGGTGCTGCTGACATCGGTCGATGCGCTGGCGCCGCCCAAGCCGCCACTGCTGGCCGCGGTRCCGGCGGAAACGAATACACCGCTCACCTCAGGCAGCCCGCGCAGCAATGCGGCCGCACGGCGGCCGGCCTCCGCGGTTTCTTCCAGCGTGCCACCCGGCGGCAGCTTCAGGCTCACACTCGACTGGGCCTTGTCCTGTGCCGGCAGGAAACCGGTGGGTAGCAAGGGGATCAATGCCAGTGACAGCACAAAGAACACCACGGTTGCCAGCACGGTGCCCTTGCGCCGTGCCAGTGTGGTGCGGACCCACCGCAGGTAGCGCGTCATCAGCGGCCCGTCCGTACTGCCGCTGTGTTTGCCGGGCTGGTGCGGCTTGAGCAGATAGGCCGCCATCATGGGCGTGAGCAGCCGCGCGACCAGAAGCGACGCCAGCACCGCGACCGAGGCAGTAATCCCGAACTGCCGGAAAATGAGGCCCGGGATGCCGCCCATGAAAGCAGTGGGAAGAAACACCGCGACCAGGGTAAAGGTTGTGGCGATCACCGCCAGGCCGATCTCGTCGGCTGCCTCCATGGCCGCCTGGTAGGGTGTCTTTCCCATCTGGAGATGCCGCTCGATGTTCTCAACCTCCACGATAGCGTCGTCGACCAGGATGCCCACCACCAGGGAAAGCGACAGCAGCGTCACGGTGTTGAGCGAGTAGCCCGCGAGCGCCATGGCGCCGAAGGTAGGGATGATCGACAGCGGCAGTGCGGTCGCCGAGACCAGGGTGGCCCGCCAGTCGCGCAGGAACCACCAGACCACCAGGATGGCCAGCAACGCACCTTCGACCAGGAGGAACATGGAGCCTTCATAGTTCTCCTGAATTGGCGTCACCGTGTTGCTCGCCTCGGCGATCTTCACTTCCGGGTGGGCCTTTGCAAAAGCGTCCACCGCGGCGCGTACCTCCTCGGCAACACCCACGTCGGAGTAACCTTTCGAGCGCTTGACCTGAAAACCAACGACGGACTTGCTGCCACGGAAGGCGCGCGTACTGCGCTCGGCGTAGGTATCGGTAATGCGGGCGATCTGGTCCAGTCGCACATAACGCCCGTCGGTCAACGGGATGCTGATGGCAGCAACCTCTGCCGCCGAGCCGACCGTCGCGATGGTGCGGGTCGACTGCCGCTGGGATCCGACCTGCCCCTGGCCGCCTGAGCTTTCCTTCTGCACAGACTTGAGTTGGGAAGAGACAGCCGCGGGCGTGACCCCAAGGCCGGCCATCAGCGAGGGATTGAGGTCCACGTGCACCTCTCGGTCAACGCCGCCGACGCGCGCCACCGACGCGACACCCTTGACAGCCAGCAGCGCTTTCGACACATCGTTGTCGACAAACCAGGTGAGATCC
>NZ_JBFUCA010000180.1:0-7758 GCF_056405475.1 Polaromonas sp. P1_G4 | reverse complement strand
GCCTCACGCAGGCTGCTGATGCAGCCGTTAAAAAACTGCCGCGGGTGCAGGGCCAGGACCAGATCCAGGTCAGCCCTGATCTCGCCAGGCTGCTGCAGGCCACCGAAAAAGAAGCCATCAAGCGCAACGACCAGTTCATCGCCGGTGAGCTCTTCCTGCTGGCCGTGGCCGACAGCAAGAGCGACGTGGGCCGGCTGGCCAAAGAAAACGGCCTGACCCGCAAGGCGCTTGAAGCGGCGATCGACGCCGTGCGCGGCGGGCAGGGCGTGAACAGCGCCGACGCCGAAGGCCAGCGCGAAGCCCTCAAGAAATACTGCATGGACCTGACCGAGCGCGCCCGCCTGGGCAAGCTCGACCCGGTGATCGGCCGCGACGATGAAATCCGCCGCGCCATCCAGGTGCTGCAGCGCCGAACCAAAAACAACCCGGTGCTGATCGGGGAGCCTGGCGTCGGCAAGACTGCCATCGTCGAGGGCCTCGCCCAGCGAATCGTCGCGGGTGAGGTGCCCGATTCGCTCAAGGGAAAGCGTGTGCTGAGCCTGGACATGGCCGCACTGCTGGCCGGCGCCAAGTTCCGCGGCGAGTTTGAAGAGCGCCTGAAAACCGTGCTCAATGAACTCGCCAAAGACGAAGGCCAGACCATCGTCTTCATTGACGAGCTGCACACCATGGTGGGCGCCGGCAAGGCAGAGGGCGCCATGGACGCGGGCAATATGCTCAAACCCGCGCTGGCCCGCGGTGAGTTGCATTGCGTGGGTGCCACCACGCTCGACGAATACCGCAAGTACATCGAAAAAGACGCTGCGCTGGAGCGCCGCTTCCAGAAAATCCTGGTGGGCGAGCCGAGCGTGGAGGCGACGATTGCCATCCTGCGTGGCCTGCAAGAGAAATACGAAGAGCACCACGGCGTGCAGATCACCGACCCGGCCATCGTGGCCGCGGCCGAGTTGAGCCACCGCTACATCACTGACCGTTTCCTGCCCGACAAGGCCATCGACCTGATCGATGAAGCCGCGGCCAAGATCAAGATAGAGATGGACTCCAAGCCCGAGGTCATGGACAAACTCGACCGCCGCCTGATCCAGTTGCAGATCGAGCGCGAAGCCGTGCGCCGCGAAAAAGACGAGTCTTCGAAAAAGCGCTTCGACCTGATTGAAGAGGAGATCGCCAAGCTGCAAAAGGAGATATCCGATCTCGATGAAATCTGGCAGGCCGAAAAAGCCCAGGCGCTCGGCTCCAAGGACGTGATGGAAGAAGTCGGCCGCATCCGCTTCCAGATTGAGGAATTCACCCGCAAGGGCGACTTCAACAAAGTCGCCGAGCTGCAATACGGCAAGCTGCCCGAGCTGGAAAAGCGCCTCAAAGAAGCGCAGGCTAGCGAAGCCAGCAAGGGAAAGTCCAATGCGCCCACGTTGCTGCGCACCCAGGTCGGCGCTGAAGAGATCGCGGAGGTCGTGGCGCGCGCCACCGGCATTCCCGTCAGCAAGCTGATGCAGGGCGAGCGCGACAAGCTGCTGCTCATGGAAGGCAAGCTGCACGAGCGCGTGGTCGGCCAGGACGAAGCCATCGGCGCCGTGGCCAATGCCATCCGCCGCTCGCGTTCGGGTCTTTCCGACCCGAACCGGCCTACGGGGTCTTTCCTGTTCCTGGGCCCCACCGGTGTCGGCAAGACCGAACTGTGCAAGGCGCTGGCCGGCTTTTTGTTCGACAGCGAAGACCACCTGATCCGCATCGACATGAGCGAGTTCATGGAAAAGCATTCCGTGGCACGCCTGATTGGCGCGCCCCCGGGTTATGTCGRCTATGAAGAAGGCGGCTACCTGACCGAAGCAGTGCGCCRCAAGCCCTACAGCGTCCTGCTGCTCGATGAGGTGGAAAAAGCCCACCCCGATGTCTTCAATGTGCTGCTGCAGGTGCTGGACGATGGCCGCCTGACCGACGGTCAGGGCCGCACCGTGGACTTCAAGAACACCGTGATCGTGATGACCAGCAACATCGGCTCGCCAATCATCCAGTCCATGGTGGGACAGCCGTATGAGGATGTGAAAGAGGCGGTAGAGGGCGAGCTGAAGAACTACTTCCGGCCCGAGTTCCTGAACCGTATCGACGAGACCGTGGTGTTCCATTCGCTCGACGCGAAAAACATCGAGTCCATCGCCCGCATCCAGCTGCGTACGCTGATAGCACGCCTGCAGAAGATGGACCTCAACATGGAGGTGTCGGAAGCGGCGATTGCCGAGCTCGCCAAGGTCGGGTTCGACCCGGTGTTTGGCGCGCGTCCGCTCAAGCGTGCGATTCAGCAGCGCATTGAAAACCCGCTGTCGAAGTTGCTGCTTGAAGGCAAGTTCCCGCCCAAGAGCACCATCCCGGTCGATGTGGACCCGATCCAGAATCCGGGGGTGTTCAGTTTCGAAGCGGCGGCCGGGTGAGACCGGGCTGGGTGGCGCTGCAGCTTGCTATCGGATTGATAGCTGCTCGCGCCGGCCAGCCGGGGGCTAGTGGCCATTTTTGATGTGAAAAAGACAAAAGCCCGTTCCTGCGCACGCAGGCAACGGGCTTTTTCTTGCTCGCCGTCTGGGGCGGCTGGCAGAGCCGCTTGCGGCCATGATCCGTTAAAGTCATTCACGAGACCGCACAAAACCCGCAGCCATGAAAGCCATCGGCTGCATGGCGGCGCCGGCGCTGCAAAGGAGACAAACGCCCATGAGCACCCTGATCTACACCCACGAAGCCTGTTTCGACCATCGTCCCGGCCCGCACCACCCGGAGTCGCCCGAGCGTCTTGAAGCCGTGCTGCAGGCACTGAAGACACCGGAGTTTGCGAAGGCGCTCTGGCGCGATGCGCCGCTGGGCTCGTTCGATCAGGTGCTCCACGTGCACACACCCGGCTATGTGGAGCAGGTGCAGGCGGTGTCGCCGGCCGAGGGCTACCGCGCGCTCGATGCCGGTGACACCATCCTGTCACCGGGCTCGCTGGAGGCGGTGATGCGTTGCGTGGGCGCAGCCTGTGCCGGCGTGGACGATGTGGTGACAAGGGAGGCGAGCAACGTTTTTTGCGCTACCCGCCCCTGCGGACATCATGCCGAGGCAGATCAGGCCATGGGCTTTTGCGTGTTCAACCAGGCGGCCATTGCAGCGCTGCATGCGCGCCAGCGGCACGGCATCCAGCGTGTTGCGGTGGTGGACTTCGACGTGCACCACGGCAACGGCACGCAGAACTCGTTCTACGACGACCCTGACCTGTTCTACGGTTCCTGCCACCAATCGCAGTTTTACCCCGGCACCGGCGCGCGCCATGAAACCGGCGTGGCCGGAAACATCGTGAATATGCCGTTTCCGCGGGGCACCGGGTCAGTCGCCTTCCGCGCCGCGATGACCGACCAGTTGTTGCCGGCCCTGCGCAGGTTCGCACCCGGGCTGCTGATCATCTCCGCGGGCTTCGATGCCCATCATCTGGATCCGCTGGGCGGCCTGAAGTTCACAGACGACGATTACCACTGGATCACCCGGGAGCTCATGAAGGTGGCCGATGAAACCGCCGACGGCCGCGTGGTTTCCGTCCTCGAGGGAGGCTACAGCCTGGAAGGCCTGGCCAGCGGCACGGCGGCGCACGTGCGTGCGCTGATGGGCAACTGATACGGGACGCGCCCGCGGAACGCAAACAACCAGGCCCTAGCTGCCCAAGCCCGCATAAATGGTCTGCACATCGTCATTGGCATCGATGGCGGCCAGGAAGGCTTCGACTTCCTCGAGGTCGGCGGCGCTGAGGGTTGCCGGATCGACCGGGTTTTTCGGCTTGTAGCCCAGTTTGGCCGACAGCACGCTGAAACCCTGGGCCGGCAGTGCGCGGCTCACAAGGTCAAGGTCGACAGCGTCGGTCAGGAACAGGGTGGTGCCTTCTTCTTCGCCCGGCTCAAAGTCCTGGGCCCCGGCTTCGATGGCGGCCAGTTCGGGGTCGGCGCCTGCTGCTGCAGGTTCGGCTTCAATCATGCCCACGTGGTCAAAATCCCAGGACACCGAGCCGGAAGTGCCCAGCTGCCCCTTGCGAAACAACACGCGCACTTCGGATGCGGTGCGGTTCAGGTTGTCGGTCAGGCATTCGACCATGACCGGCACGCGGTGCGGGGCAAAACCCTCGTAGATCACGTGTTCAAAATGAACCGCATCGCCGGTGAGGCCGGCGCCCTTCTTGATCGCGCGCTCCAGCGTGTCTTTGGGCATGGAGACCTTGCGGGCCTGCTCCACCACCAGCCGCAGGCGGGCGTTCAATGACGGGTCGGCACCGCTGCGCGCGGCCACCATGATTTCCTTGGCCAGTTTTCCAAATACCTTGCCTTTGGCATTTGCGGCCAGTTCCTTGCCTTTTGCTTTCCACTGCGCGCCCATGTTTGATCTTCCTTGGTATRCCGCAGCGCTTCATGCGCCCGGCTTGATGCTTATTGATGTGAGGTGAGCGGCCACGCGCGGGGTGGGGAAAAGCGCGGAACCGAGGGCTCTGGTTATACACCCATGGCCACAGTGGCCTGCTGGCGGGGCTTGCGGGCGAGCCAGGCACATTGGCATCCCTGGAGTTGCTATCTATTTGATAGCTGCTGGCGCACGTTGTTATTAGGCTGCAGGCCTTTTTGTTCCTGAAAATGGGTAAAAACAGCCTTCCCGGCCGCCCAAACGCTCAAACCACCACGCCGGCGGTCTGCAGAAATGCCTGCAGGGCGGTAAAGTCCAGCGGCTTGGTGAGGTGCTCGTCGAACCCGGCGGCCAGCGCGCGGCTTTTGTCTTCGTCCGTGCCAAAGCCGGTGAGGGCCGCGACCGTCACCTGCTCGCCGCCGTGCAGGGCGCGCAGGGCTGCCAGCACCTCGTAGCCGTTCATTCCCGGCATGCCGAGGTCCAGCAAAACGGCCTGGGGTGCCTGCTGGCGAAACATCTCCAGCGCAGCGGGGCCGTCATAGGCCACTTTCACCTGGCAGTCCATCAGCCTGAGAATTTCCGCCAGGCTGTTGGCTGCATCGCGGTTGTCGTCCACCACCAGGATGGCTGCGCCCGGACCGCTTGCGTCATCGGTGCCGTGCACGCCTGTCTGCGCATTGGGCAGGAAAAAAGTGAATGTGCTGCCGCGGCCGGGGCCCTCGCTTTCAGCATGCAGTGCGCCGCCGTGCATTTCCACCAGGGAGCGTGCCAGCGTCAGACCGATGCCCAGCCCGCTTTCCCGCGCGGCGGTCTGCGCGTCGCCCTGGGAGAACAGCTCGAAGATCTGGCTGAGCGCCTGGGACGACAGACCCAGCCCGTTGTCGTGGACCGAGGTGTAGAGCTGCGTGCCCTCTTGCCAGACTTTCAGCTCGATCAGGCCCGCCTCGGGGGTGTACTTTGCGGCATTGACCAGAAGGTTCTGCAGGACCTGCGCAAGCCGTGTGGCGTCTCCCTGCACCAGCGGCGACGCGGCCGGGATGTCTGCCTTCAGGCGGTGGCRCCGCGCATCAAACAAGGGGCGCACGGCCTCAATGGAGCGGGCCACCACCTGGTTGTAGGAAACCTGCTCCGCCTTGAACCGGATCTTGCCGGTGGTCAGCCGCCCGACATCGAGCAGGTCGTCGACCAGGCGTGTCATGTGCGTGAGCTGCCGGTCGATCATGTCGCGGCTGCTTCGAACCAGCGGGCTGGGGGAGGGTTCCAGTTGCAGGATGGTGATGGCGTTGCGGATGGGGGCCAGCGGGTTGCGCAGCTCGTGCGCCAGCATGGCCAGGAACTCGCTCATGCGCTTGCTGGATTTTTCCAGCTCGTGCAGGCGCCGCCTTTCGGTCATGTCGCGTGTGACTTTGACAAAGCCGCGCAGTTGCCGGCCCGTGTCATACACCGGGGCAATCACCACATTGGCCCAAAACACCGAGCCGTCCCGCCGAACGCGCCAGCCTTCTTCTTCAGCCCGGCCATACTCCAGGGCCGCCTTCAGTTCGGCTTGGGGTTTGCCGGCCTCAAGGTCTTCAGGACGGTAAAACAGGCTGAAATGTTTGCCGATGACTTCGCTCGGGCTGTAGCCCTTGATGAGCTGCGCGCCGCTGTTCCAGCTCTCGATCACGCCGTCGGGGCTGAGCATGAAGATCGCGTAGTCCCGCACCCCTTCGATCATGAACCTGAAGCGTTCTTCGCTCTCGCGCAGCGCTTCCTCGTGAGCCCGGCGTTCCGTGAGGTCGCGTGTGACCTTGCCGAAGCCGGCGAGTTGTCCGTTCTCGTCCCTGAGCGCGGTAATGACGACATTGGCCCAAAAACGGCTGCCGTCCTTGCGGATGCGCCAGCCTTCTTCCTCGAAGCGCCCATCTCTTTCCGCGCGGCGCAACTCCTCGGCGGGCCATCCGGCGGCGACGGCCTCAGGGGGGTAAAAGGTGGAGAAATTGCGGCCGATGATCTCGTCGGCGCGGTACTGTTTGATGCGCTGGGCGCCGATATTCCATGACATCACGTTGCCCGCGGTGTCGAGCATGAAGATGCCGTAGTCCTGCACCGCATCCACCAGCAGGCGAAAGCGATCCGTTGTAATCTGTTCCGGGGTAGGAGCTGGCTTGGCGGACATGCCCGCCATGATAGCCACTTTGACCATCCCGGCCTGTCCGCCGTATTCGCGTGGGAGCGTCAGCCGCGCGCGGGTATGCCCAGCCCCTTGACGACCGCAGGGCGCGCCACAAACGCGTCGAGCACGCGCGTCACGTTGGGAAATTTCTGGATTTCCACCAGCTCACCGGCGCCATAAAACCCGATCAGGTTGCGCACCCAGCCGAAGGTGGCGATGTCGGCAATGGTGTAGTCGTCGCCCATGATCCAGCTGCGGCCTTCGAGCCGCTGATTCAGCACACCCAGCAGGCGGCTGGATTCGGCGACATAGCGGTCGCGCGGGCGCTTGTCTTCATAGTCCTTGCCGGCAAACTTGTGGAAAAAGCCGAGCTGGCCAAACATCGGGCCGATCCCGCCCATCTGGAACATCAGCCACTGGATGGTTTCGTAACGGGCCGCGGCATCCGCCGGCAGGAATTTCCCGGTTTTTTCGGCAAGGTAAATCAGGATGGCGCCGGACTCGAACAGACCGAGTGGTTTGCCGCCGGGCCCATTGGGGTCAAGGATGGCCGGGATCTTGTTGTTCGGGTTCAGCGACATAAAGGCCGGCGACGTCTGGTCGTTGCTGCCAAAGTCGACGAGGTGCGGCTCGTAGGGCAGGCCGCACTCTTCCAGCATGATCGATACCTTGACGCCATTGGGCGTGGGCAGCGAATACAGCTGGATGCGGTCAGGATGCTGGGCGGGCCATTTCCGGGTGATGGGGAAATCGGTCAGGGAGGTGGCGGTGGTTTGGGTCATGGGTCGAAATTCTGTTGTCAAAAGTGAAAATGCTGAAGGCGCAGCCCGCTAGTCCCGGCGGTCCGCGTGGGTATTCAGGCCCGCCAGCCGTGAAGACCGTGGCCGGCCCTTTACTTCACCGGTATCACCGTGCCCGCAGGCACCGGAACCGCTGTCACGCTGTTCTGCGGCGAACCTTCGATCACGCGGTCGGAATAGGTGAGGTAAACGAGGGTGTTGCGTTTGGTGTCCACCATGCGCACCACACGCAGCTTTTTGAAGACCAGCGAAATGCGTTCGCTGAACATTTCTTCCTGCTTCTCGATGGGTTTGCCTCCCGGGAAACTGATCACGCTGGTCTGCCGGCAGGCTATCGAGGCTTCGGCCTTGTCTTCGGCCACGCCGAATGCGCCCTTGATACCGCCCGTCTTGGCG
>NZ_JBFUCA010000179.1:0-7761 GCF_056405475.1 Polaromonas sp. P1_G4 | reverse complement strand
GCCCTGCGCCGCCTTGATCTCGCCCTTGAGCCGCTTCACCTCTGCGGACGGATTCCCGTCATCGTCCTGGTTGTAAGGCGGCAGGTCGTCAATGCGCACATGGGTAAAGCTGAAGTCTGCGGGAAACAGCTTTTCAAGCGCGCCGGCGAGTTTTTTGTTGAACGAATCCTTGCGGATGCTGCCGACGATGACAGCGATGTTGTATTGAGCCATGGGGTTCTCCAGAAAGGTGGGAATGAAAGGGTTTGATCAGCGAATGCGCGAATGCGCAAAAGGCATTCCCGGTTTTAAATCAATTCACCGCCGCGCGCTGTAGGACTTCAGGACAGAAATACCCCAAGGTTCCGCAGCGCTGCCCGCTTCCCGTCAACACGCCAGGCCGCTTCTGCGCAAAACCAGACAGCACCTCAACAGCCGACTGCCCGGGATGCAGCAACAAAGCCACCCGGACGCCCTGAAAACCCCGAAATCACCCCTGAATCAGTCCGAAATCACTGGCATGGATGCTGCGATGTTGAGCCCGTCAACCACTCACTCCTCACGCCATGAATATCACTCGCTTCCTCGGTCTCACAGCTTTGTCGTTTGGCCTCCTGTCCACTCAAGGCCATGCCGCTCCCCCGCTTGAAAAGTCCGAAATCCGCTACCAGGGCTGGGCCGGCCAGGTCACCTGGATCGAGCTGGCCGAAGACCTGGGTTACCTTGCGCCGCTCAAGGCCAAATGGGTGGGCAACACCATCAGCGGCCCGCAAGACATCCAGAGCGTGGTCACTGGCGATGTCGACCTGGGTGGCGCCTTCAACGGCGCAGTCGTGAAGTTGCTGGCCAAGAAAGCGCCTATCAAGGCGGTGCTGGGCTACTACGGTGTGGATGAAAACACCTGGACCGGCTACTACGTCAAGGAAGACAGCCCGATCAAATCCGCACGCGACCTGATCGGCAAAAAAGTCGCGGTGAACACGCTGGGCGCACACCACGAGTTCATGGTCCGCGAATACCTGGAACGCGCCAGGCTCAGCGAAGCGGAAGCCAAACAGGTGACGCTGGTCGTAACGCCGCCGGTCACCGGTGAACAGGTACTGCGCCAGGGCCAGGTCGAAGTCACCACCCTAGGCGGTGTGCTGCGCGACAAGGCGCGGGAGCGCGGCGGCATACGCCCGCTGTTCACAGACCGCGACCTGTATGGCAACTTCACGGCGGGCTCGATCGTTCTGCACAACAAGTTCATCGAACAGAACCCCAACACCAGCCGCCATTTGGTGTCGGCGCTGGCGCGTTCCATCGAATGGGCGCGCAACACACCGCCAGCCGAGGTGCGGGCGCGCTTCGTCAAGATCATTGACGGCCGCAAGCGCGCCGAAAGCACAGACACCATCCAGTACTGGAAAAGTACCGGCGTGGCGGGAACCGGAGGCGTGATCAAGGACAAGGAGCTGCAGATCTGGATCGACTGGCTGGTCAAGGATGGTTTGCTCAAGCCCGGCCAGGTCAAGCCCACTGACCTGTACACCAACGCTTTCAACCCCTACGCCAACAGCGGCGAAAAACTGGCGGCCGCCAAATGAGCGCCGCAAAAATCCGCTTTGAAAACGTCAGCAAGGAGTTCACCGTTCGCGCGGACGACGGCGGCGCCGCCAAACGATTTGTTGCCGTGCATGACGTGACGCTTGACGTGCGCCCCGGCGAGTTCCTGGTGCTGGTCGGGCCCAGCGGCTGCGGCAAGTCCACCCTGCTCGACCTGCTGGCCGGCCTGGCACTGCCCACCAGCGGCCGCGTGCTGATTGACGGCCAGCCCGTGACCGGCCCGGCGCGCGACCGCGGTGTGGTGTTCCAGCAGTACGCCCTCTTCCCCTGGCTCAGCGCGCTGGACAACGTGGCCTTTGGCCTGGAGGTGGCAGGCGAGGGCAAACGCGCCCGGCGCGAGAAGGCCGCGCACTACCTGGAGCTGGTGGGCCTGACCGATTTTTCCAACCGCTTTCCGCATGAACTCTCCGGCGGCATGAAACAGCGTGTGGCCATTGCGCGCAGCCTGGCCTACGAGCCGCAAGTGCTGCTGATGGACGAGCCCTTTGCCGCGCTCGATGCGCAGACACGCGAAACGCTGCAGGAAGAGCTGGTCGAAATCTGGCAACGCACCGGCAAGACGATTGTGTTCATCAYGCACGGCATCGACGAAGCCGTGGTGCTGGGCCAGCGCGTGGCCATCATGACGACCCGGCCGGGCCGCATCAAGCAGATAGTGGACATCCCCGAATCCTTGCGCAGCGGCACCGACGACGTGCGCTCGCTGCCGCTGTTCGGCGAGCTGCGCCACGAGATCTGGTCGCAGCTGCATGACGAGGTGGCATCTGCCCGCCGCGAACGCCGCGCCCGTATTTCCTCACAACCCATCCTCAAGGAAATTGCCCATGTCTGACATTGCCCTGAACGCGGGCGCCGCACCCCTGGCCCTTCACACGCCGCCGCTCTGGAAGCGCCTGCAGGCGCAAGTTGCCAATGCCACCTGGCGCTCCGGCCTGATCGTGGCGCTGGCCCTGCTGTGGGAACTGGCGCCGCGCCTGGGCCTCACCGACCCGACCTTCCTGCCGCCGCTCAGCGAGGTGCTTGCCGCCGGCTGGGCATTGGCACTGAACGGCCAGCTGTGGGAACACACCTCCATCAGCCTGGCCCGTTCGCTTGGCGGCTTGCTGCTGGCCATCGTGTTCGCCATTCCGCTGGGGCTGGCCATCGGCTGGTACCGGCGCCTGGGCAACACACTCAACCCGCTGATTGAGCTGCTGCGCAACACGGCACCGCTGGCATTGCTGCCGGTGTTCCTGCTGCTGCTGGGCATTGGCGAGGTGTCCAAGGTTTCCATCGTGGTGTATTCGTGCGCCTGGCCCCTGTTGCTCAACACCATCTCGGCCGTGCGGCAGGTGGATCCACTGCTCGTGAAGTCGGCCCGCACCATGGGCGTGACACCGCGCCAGTTGTTCCTGAAAGTCATCCTGCCGGCTTCCGTGCCGACCATCTTTGTGGGCATACGCCTGGCTGCGGCCTCCGCCATGCTGGTGCTGATTGCCGCCGAGATGGTGGGTGCCAAGGCCGGGCTGGGCTACCTGATCATTTACGCCCAGTTCAGCTTTTTGATCGCCGACATGTACTTCGGGATCATCGCCATCACTGCCATCGGGGTCACGCTCAACTTCGCACTGCAGGCGCTGGAGCGCCACTTCACAGCGTGGAAACCGGTTTCCTCGCACAGCTGACCCCATTACCAAAGAAAGAAATCCCTCATGACTCAACGCAAACTTCGCCTGGGCGCATTCATCATGGCCACAGGCCACCATATCGCGGCCTGGCGGCATCCTGGTTCCCAGGTTGATTCAGGCGTCAACATCGACCACTACATCGAGGTCGCCAAAACCGCCGAGCGCGGCCTGTTCGACCAGGTGTTTGTGGCCGACAGCCCGGGCGTCGCATTCCACGGCACCGACGAAGCCTTCAGCCGGCAGGGCCRCATGTCCTATTTCGAACCGGTCACTTTGTGGGCGGCCCTGTCGGCCGTGACGAAACACATCGGCTTTGTGGCAACAGCTTCCACCACTTACGAAGACCCCTTCCTGCTGGCACGCAAGTTCGCCTCGCTGGACCACATCAGCAAAGGTCGCGCGGCCTGGAATGTCGTGACCACCGGCGCCGACAATGTTTATGGCAATTTCGGGCTCGACAAGCACCCCGACCCCGAGGTGCGCTATGAGCAGGCCCATGAGTTCATCGACGTGGTGAAGGGCCTGTGGGACAGCTTCGAAGACGACGCCTTCATCCGCAACCCCGAAACAGGCCGCTACTTTGACCCGGCCAAGCTGCACGAGATCAACCACAGCGGCAAATACTTCAAGGTGCAGGGCCCACTCAACCTGGAGCGGCCGCCGCAAGGCTACCCGGTCATTGTGCAGGCCGGCTCGTCCGAGCCCGGGCGCGAACTGGCGGCGGCCACCGCCGAAGCGATCTTCACCGCCTGGACCAGCCTGGCCGAAGCGCAGGCCTTCTACCGCGACGTGAAAGGCCGCCTGGCCAAATACGGCCGCCGGCCTGAACAGCTGCTGATCCTGCCTGGCATCTCGCCCGTGATCGGCCGCACGCAGGCCGAAGCTGAAGCCAAGTGGGCCGAGCTGCAAAAGCTCATTCACCCTTCAGTGGGGTTGAACACCATTGCTCAATTCTGGCCCGGCGAAGACCTCACGAAGTGGGACCTGGACGCCCCGCCGCCCTACATTCCCGAACCGCCCAAGGGCCAGAACAGCCGCGCTCACGTGGTGCTGGAGCTGGCGCGGCGCGACAAGCTCACCGTGCGCCAGCTGTATGAATACCTGGCGGGTGCACGCGGCCACTGGGTGGTAGTGGGCACACCAGAGACCATCGCGGACAAGATCCAGGAGTGGTTTGAAAACGGCGCCGCCGACGGCTTCAACGTGATGCCGCCGGTGCTGCCCGAGTCGCTCAACGATTTTGTGGACCTGGTGATCCCAGAGCTGCAGCGCCGCGGTATTTTCCGCACCGAATACGAAGGCAGCACGCTGCGCGAAAACCTCGGCCTGGACCGGCCCGTCAACCAGTTCGCCGTCAAGGCCCAAAAGGTGGCGTGATGGGAAGCCGCGACCTCAACTTCACCGCCCTCGCGAACGCGGCCGGCGCCCGGCAGCACGATGCCGACGTGCTGGTCATAGGCGGCGGCCCCGCCGGAACCTGGGCCGCCATCAGCGCCGCAGCACAGGGCGCCAAGGTGGTGCTGGCCGACAAGGGCTACTGCGGCACCTCGGGCGCCACGGCGCCTTCGGGCACAGGCGTCTGGTACGTGGAGCCGCAAGGCACGCAGCGCGAAGACGCCAAAGCCAGCCGTTACGACAAAGGCGGGCAACTGGCCGAACACGCGTGGATGGACCGCGTGCTTGAGCAGACCTACGCCAACATGCAGCAGCTGGCCGAATGGGGCTACCCTTTCCCGATCGGCGAAGACGGCGAGCAGCGCCGCACCTCGCTGCAAGGCCCCGAGTACATGCGCCTGATGCGCAAGCGCGCCAAGGAGGCAGGCGTGCGCATCCTCGACCACAGCCCGGCACTGGAGCTGCTGGTAGACGAGGAAGGCACGGTCTGCGGCGCCACCGGCCAGCAGCGCCAGACGCTGGAGCCCTGGGTGGTGCGCGCTGGTGCTGTCGTGATCGCCACCGGCGGCTGCGCTTTCTTAAGCCGCGCGCTGGGCTGCAACGTGCTGACCGGCGACGGCCACCTGATGGCCGCCGAGGTGGGTGCCGATTTTTCGGGCATGGAGTTTTCCAACGCCTACGGACTGGGTGCGGCATTTGCCTCGGTCACCAAGTCGCTGTTCTACCAGTGGGCCACCTTCTACTACGAAGACGGCAGCGTGATTGAAGGCGCCGGCTCGGCTTTTGGCCGCAGCCTGATTGCCAAAACATTGCAGACCCAGCGTGTGTTCGGCCGTTTGGATAAAGCCGACGACCAGGTGAAAGCCTGGATGCGCACCGCCCAGCCCAACTTCTTTTTGCCCTTCGACCGCGCAGGCATAGACCCTTTCACCCAGCGCTTTCCCGTGACCTTGCGGCTGGAAGGCACCGTGCGCGGCACCGGCGGCCTGCGCATTACGGGCCGCGACTGCGCAACCTCTGTGCCCGGCCTGTATGCCGCCGGTGATGCTGCCACGCGTGAGCTGATCTGCGGCGCCTTTACCGGCGGCGGCAGCCACAACGCGGCCTGGGCCTTGTCGTCCGGGTTCTGGGCCGGCGCGGGTGCAGCGGGTTTCGCGCGCTCAAACCCGCATAGCGCCGCACGCGCGGTGCTGCGCGCCGGCGGCGTGGGCCTGCAGGGCACGGGCAGCGAACACACCGACAGCGAAGTCCTGATCCGGGCCGTGCAGGCCGAAGTGTTTCCTTATGAGCGCAACTGGTTCCGCAGCGGCGGCGTGCTGGAAGATTCTCTGTCGCGGCTCGACGCGTTGTGGCTGCGCCTGCGCCAGGCCGCACCGGCCGACAGGCAACAGGCGGTTCGCACACGCGAAGCCGCCGCGCTGCTGGCCCATTCGCGCTGGATGTACCGCAGCGCCCTGGCCCGCAACGAAACGCGGGGCATGCACCGGCGCCAGGAGCACGCCGCGCCCGACCCCACGCAACGGCACCGCCTCATCAGCAACGGGCTCGACGAAATCCGGGTCAGCCAGGAAGTGGTCGCATGATCGAGCTCATCAGCGCTTCGCAGTGCACCGGCTGCAACATCTGCGTGACGGCCTGCCCCACCAACGTGTTCGACGCCGTGCCCGGCGGCCCACCGGTCATCGCGCGCCAGGGTGACTGCCAGACCTGTTTCATGTGCGAGCTGTACTGCCCGGAAGACGCGCTGTTTGTCGCTCCCAGCGCCGATGAGTCCGTGCAGGTGAATGAAGAAGCCTTGCGCCACGGCGCCCTGCTCGGCAGCTACCGCAAAGCCGTCGGCTGGGGCGGTGGCCGCAAGTCGACCGCTTCGGACGACCACAGCTACCACCTGCTGCAGAGAGCCTGAGCCTCAACCCATCGCCACCATATGCTATTTATTTGATAGCTGGTGGCGCGCATTTTCATTGGCCTAGCGGCCATTTTTATTGCTCAAAATGCATCAAGACGGCCATTTTTTTGCTCGAAAGCACAAAAAAGCCGGCGCGAAGCCGGCAAAAATGGCCGGCCGCACTGGCAGCACGGCCATGCCACACGAAAGATCAATCCATCAGGCAGCCACGGCCTCGGCAGGCACCACCGGTTGGGTGACCTTCGGTGGCTGCGCCTGGCCACCATGCACGCGTGAGCGGCGGCCGTCCACGCTGATCGGCACGTCGCCGGCCAGCGTGACGCGGCGCACGATGCGCTTCTGGTCGCCGTAGTCGTTGATGGCGTAGTGCTGCGTGGCGCGGTTGTCCCAGATCACCACATCGCCCTGGATCCAGCGCCAGCGCACGGTGTTCTCAAGACGCGTCACATGGCTTTGCAGCACCGACAACAGGTGCTGTGAATCGGTGCTGGAATAACCCACCAGCTTTTTCGCGAAATGGCCGAGCACCAGTGTGCGCTCGCGGGTTTCGGGGTGTACGCGCACCACCGGGTGCTCGGCTTCATGCAATGTGCGGGTGAAAACCTCGCGGTAATGCCGCAGGCCTTCGCTCGACACTTCGTCTTCGCTGCGTGAGGCGGCGTAGTCGTAATCGTTGCCATGAATCACCCAGAGCTTTTCGGCCAGCTCGCGCAGCGCGGGCGGCAGGCCCTGGTAAGCCAGCGCCGTGTTGGCCCACACCGTGTCGCCGCCGGCGGGTGGGATCACCACGCCGCGCAGCACCGATATCTTGGGCGGGGCCACGGCGAAGGTCACGTCGGTGTGCCAGGAGTTGGCACGCCCGCCGTGTTCCGAGTCCAGCTCAAGGATGAAACCCGTGCCCTGGCGCACCGGCACCGTGGGGTGCGGCACCGGCTCGCCCAGGCGTTTGGCAAACGCCTCCTGCGATGCATCGTCCAGATGCTGCTGGCCGCGAAAGAACAGCACCTTGTGCTTGAGCAGCGCCTGGTTCAGCGCAGTGATGGTGGCGCCTGGCAGGTCGGCAGACAGGCGCAGGCCGCGCACCTCGGCGCCAATGCGGCCGGCGACCGGGTGAATATCCACGGGCAATGTTGTCATGAAGAAGCTCCTTGTGTCGTTGATAAAACGGGCGACAGAAATGACGCTGACAAGCTTCTACGCATGACT
>NZ_JBFUCA010000178.1:0-7779 GCF_056405475.1 Polaromonas sp. P1_G4 | reverse complement strand
GGCGAAAGCATCGCCCAGGGTCTCACCAACCTGCTGCATGATCTGAAGCAGGGCCACGTGTCCATGACCGACGAGCGTGTGTTCGAGGTCGGTAAAAACGTCGCCACCACCGAAGGCGCGGTGGTGTTTGAAAATGAATTCTTTCAACTGCTGGAATACAAGCCCCTGACAGCAAAGGTGTACGAAAAGCCTTTCCTGCTGATCCCGCCATGCATCAACAAGTTCTACATCCTTGACCTGCAACCCGAAAACTCGCTGATCCGCTATGCCGTCAGCCAGGGGCACCGCACCTTTGTGGTGAGCTGGCGCAACCCCGATGAGTCGATGGCAAAAAAAACGTGGGACGACTACATCGAGCACGCCGCCATCAAGGCCATTGACGTGGTGCAGGAGATCACCGGCGCAAAGACCCTGAACGCACTGGGTTTTTGCGTGGGCGGCACCATCCTCGGAACAGCGCTGTCCGTGCTGGCCGCACAGGGTAAAAAGCCGGTGGCCAGTGCAACGCTACTCACCTCGTTTCTTGATTTCACCGACACCGGCATCCTTGATATCTTCATCGACGAAACCTCGGTCAAGTACCGCGAGGCCGAGATGGGGGAGGGCGGCTTGCTCAAGGGTCAGGACCTGGCTTCCACTTTCAGCTTCCTGCGTCCGAATGACCTGGTCTGGAATTACGTGGTCGGCAATTACCTGAAGGGCGAAACACCGCCTCCTTTTGACCTGCTGTACTGGAACAGCGACTCCACCAACCTGCCGGGCCCGTTTTACGCCTGGTACCTGCGCAATACCTATTTCGAGAACAATCTCATCAAGCCGGGCAAGACCGTGGTGTGCGGCCAGAAAGTAGACTTGCGCAAGGTCGACATTCCTGTGTACATCTACGGCTCGCGTGAAGACCACATCGTGCCGATTGGCGGCGCTTATGCCTCCACACAGCATTTGCCTGGAAAAAAGCGGTTTGTCATGGGTGCTTCCGGCCATATTGCGGGTGTGATCAATCCACCGGCCAAGAAAAAACGAAGCTACTGGACCCGGGACAAACTGCCTCAGGGGAAATTTCCCGAGACGCAAGCCGGCTGGCTCGAGGGCGCGACAGAACACCCCGGCAGCTGGTGGACCGACTGGTCCGGATGGCTCCAGGGCCATGCTGGCAAGCAAATTGCTGCACCGAAAACCTATGGCAGCCGCAAGTACAAAGTCATTGAGGCTGCGCCGGGCCGCTATGTCAAGGCAAAAGCCTGACACAGCAACCCGCGCCTCGCCAAACCGCATTCATAAAAACGCATTCATAAACGCATCCTAAAACTTCAAAAGGGACACATCATGGAAGACATCGTTATCGTTGCTGCCGGCCGCACCGGCGTCGGTAAATTCGGCGGCTCGCTCGCCAAAATACCCGCAACCGAACTCGGCGCAGCCGTCATCAAGGGTGTGCTGGAGCGTTCCGGCCTCAATGCCGACCAGCTCGGCGAGGTCATCATGGGTCAGGTATTGACGGCCGGCGTCGGCCAGAACCCGGCGCGCCAGTCGGTCATCAAGGCAGGCTTTCCCAACGGCATTCCGGGCCTGACCATCAATGCGGTTTGCGGCTCCGGCCTCAAAGCCGTCATGCTCGCGGCGCAGGCTGTGGCCACGGGTGACARCGAAATCGTCATTGCCGGCGGCCAGGAAAACATGAGCGCCGCGCCGCACGTACTCAACGGTTCGCGCGACGGCCAGCGCATGGGCGACTGGAAGATGATCGACTCCATGATCGTCGACGGCCTGTGGGATGTCTACAACCAGTACCACATGGGCATTACCGCAGAGAACGTGGCAAAAAAATACGAGATCAATCGGGAAGCGCAGGACGCCTTGGCCCTGGGCAGCCAGACCAAGGCTGCGGCCGCGCAGGACGCCGGCAAGTTCAAGGATGAAATCATCCCCATCACCATTCCGCAGAAAAAAGGTGATCCGGTGATATTTGCCGCGGACGAATTCATCAACCGCAAAACCAGCGCCGAAGGCCTGGCGGGCCTGCGCCCGGCGTTTGACAAGGCCGGTGGTGTGACGGCCGGCAATGCCTCGGGCCTGAACGACGGCGCTGCCGCGGTGATGGTCATGACGGCCAAAAAGGCCGCCGCCCTGGGTCTCAAGCCATTGGCGCGCATCGCCAGCTACGCAACCACCGGCCTCGACCCGGCCTACATGGGCATGGGCCCGGTCCCCGCATCGACCAAGGCACTGCAGCGCGCAGGCTGGAAGGCCCAGGACCTCGACCTGCTCGAAATCAACGAAGCTTTTGCCGCCCAGGCCTGCGCGGTCAACAAGGAAATGGGTTGGGACACTAGCAAGGTCAACGTCAACGGCGGCGCCATCGCGATCGGCCACCCGATCGGCGCGTCCGGCTGCCGCATCCTGGTGACGCTGTTGCACGAAATGGCGCGGCGCGATGCGAAAAAAGGCATTGCCAGCCTCTGCATCGGCGGCGGCATGGGGGTTGCCCTCACACTGGAACGCTGAATATAAGGTAAAAGAGGCTGAGACTGGCTTGCACCGTGCGCAAGCAGCTATTAAATCGATAGCGAATCACGGTGGGCCGTTCGGCAGGGAAGTCACCAGGTAACGGTTTCAGATAATTCACAAAATCAAGGAGAGCGAAATGGCAAAGAAAGTAGCGTATGTCACGGGCGGTATGGGCGGCATTGGAACTGCCATCTGCCAACGACTGGACAAGGACGGGTTCACGGTGATCGCCGGTTGCGGCCCCACGCGCGACTTCACCAAATGGCTCGACGAGCAAAAAGCCCTGGGCCATACTTTTTATGCTTCCGTGGGCAACGTCGGCGACTGGGATTCCACCGTCACGGCCTTTGACAAGGTCAAGGCCGAGCATGGCCCCGTGGCTGTGCTGGTCAACAACGCCGGCATCACGCGCGACGGCCAGTTCCGCAAGATGAGCAAGGCCGATTGGGATGCCGTGATCTCCACCAACCTCAACAGCATGTTCAATGTGACCAAACAGGTCATCGAGGGCATGATTGAAGCGGGTTTYGGGCGCATCATCAACATCTCGTCGGTCAACGGCCAGAAGGGCCAGTTCGGCCAGGTGAACTATTCCACGGCCAAGGCCGGCCTGCACGGCTTCACGATGGCGCTGGCGCAAGAGGTCGCGGCCAAGGGCGTGACGGTCAACACGGTAAGCCCCGGCTATATCGGCACCGACATGGTCAAAGCCATACGCCCTGACGTGCTGGAGAAAATCGTCGCAGGCGTGCCCGCCAAACGGCTCGGCCAGCCCGAGGAGATCGCCTCCATCATTTCGTGGATCGCGTCCGATGAAGGCGGCTATGCGACCGGCGCCGACTTCTCGCTCAATGGCGGCCTGCACATGGGTTGATTGCCCTCACCGGCCCGTGGCTGAAAACCCGCTACGGCGGGTTTTTTTGTGCCCGGCTGTTTGTCGCAAACAACCTGCAAAGCCGTCAAACGCGTGGGGACTTCGCAATGGGTCACTTCAATCGTCTGTAGTAAATTAAACAGACACGTTCGACGGGACAGCCCGCACACCGGGCTGTGTCGCAGGCCTTCCCTGGAGTCCGAACGACTCTTAACCGCTTTTCGCTTTCGAGAAGGAATCCTCCTGCATGCCCCATAGCGTTTCATTGATCAGCACGATTGCCGCCGGCCTGGGCCTGGCCCTGATTTTTGGTTTTCTTGCCGTGCGGCTGCGCTTGCCCGCGCTGGTGGGCTACCTGCTCGCGGGTGTGATCATCGGGCCGTTCACTCCCGGCTTTGTAGCGGATGCGGAGATCGCGAGCCAGCTCGCTGAAATCGGGGTGATGCTGCTGATGTTCGGAGTCGGGCTTCATTTCTCGCTGGACGACCTGCTGGCGGTGCGCAAGATTGCGGTGCCTGGCGCCATCGTGCAGATGACGGTCGCCACCGCGCTCGGCATGGGCCTCGCGCACTGGTGGGGCTGGAATCTCGGGGGAGCGCTGGTGTTCGGCCTGTCGCTGTCCGTCGCCAGTACCGTGGTGCTGCTTCGGGCCCTTGAAAGCCGCGGCATCCTCGACTCGGTCAATGGGCGGATTGCCGTGGGTTGGCTGGTCGTGGAGGACCTGGCCATGGTGCTGGTGCTCGTGCTGCTTCCGCCGCTGGGCGGCTGGCTGTCGGGCAAGGTCGATGCCGATGTCAATGCGCTGTGGAAAACACTGGGCATTACGCTGCTGCAAGTGGGCGGTTTTGTGGCGCTGATGCTGGTGGTGGGGCGCCGCTTCTTTCCCTGGGTGCTGTGGCAGGTGCAGCGCACCGGTTCGCGCGAGCTGTTCACGCTGTGCGTGGTGGCCGCCGCAGTGAGCATCGCTTTCGGCGCGACGGCGCTGTTCGGCGTGTCTTTCGCCCTGGGTGCTTTCTTCGCCGGCATGGTGATGCGCGAATCCGAGTTCAGCCACCGGGCGGCCGAAGAGTCGCTGCCTTTGCGCGACGCTTTCGCCGTGCTGTTTTTCGTATCGGTGGGCATGCTGTTCGACCCCTGGGTATTGCTGGAGCGGCCACTGCAGGTGCTGGCCGTGGTGGGCATCATCATCGTCGGCAAGACATTGGCGGCCGGCTTGCTGGTGATGGCATTTCGCTATCCGCTGAACACCGCGCTCACCGTCTCGGCCAGTCTCGCGCAGATCGGGGAGTTCTCTTTCATCCTGGTGGGCCTGGGTGCGTCGTTGGGCCTGCTGCCCCCTGAAGGGCAAAGCCTTGTGCTGGCGGGTGCGCTGATCTCGATTGCTCTAAACCAGTTGGTCTTCAAGGCAGTTGAACCCTTGCAGCAATGGATCCTGGCAAAGTCACCTCTGGCGCGCAAGCTGGAGGCCCGCGATGACCCGACGGCCGAGTTGCCGGCCACGACCGACCAGAAGTATTTGTCGAACCATGTGGTGCTGGTGGGCTACGGACGGGTAGGGCGGCGCATTGCCGATGCACTGAAGGCCCATCACATTCCGTTTGTGGTGGCAGAGCAGAATCGCGAGGCAGTGGAACGGCTTCGGGAGCAGGGTATTGCGGCCGTGTCTGGCGATGCGGTGGAGGCGGAAGTTCTGGTTCAGGCCCACATTGCGCAGGCGCGCATGCTCGTGATTGCGACACCCGACACGCTGGACGTCAGGCGTATGGTCGCCACTGCGCGTTCACTGAATCCAGCCATCGAAACCGTGGTGCGCACCCACAACGAGGCCGAGGCGCGCCTGCTCGACAACGAGAAGGCCGGCAAGGTCTTCCTCGGTGAGCAGGAGCTGGCACAGTCCATGGCGCGCCATGTGCTGGAGCGCGCCGGCGCGTCAACCGCAGCGCATTAGGCGCCTGCTCTGGCCCGCAACACGGCGGAGCGCACAAGCGCAAGCCTGTCGTTGCCGAAATACATGTCGTCGCCCACAAAGAAGGTAGGTGAACCGAACGCACCGCGCCGGATCGCTTCGTCGGTGTTGCTTTTGAGTTGATCCTTGATGTCGGGCCTTGCGATGCCAGCCAGAAACGCTGCGGGATCAATGCCAACTTGCCGGCAAATCGCGGCCAGCACGTCATCCTGCGAGATATCTTCTTCACGTGTGAAATAGGCTGCGAAGGTGGCTTCGATAAATTCAAGGTAGTGCGGCTCGGCCGTGGCATCCTGTGCAATCCACAGGCAGCCGCGCATGGCCTTGACACTGTTGACCGGAAATACCTTGGGTGGAAATGCAATCTTCAGGCCCGCTTGGCGTGCGTTGTCCTGCACGTCCTTGAGCGTATAGCGGTTCTTCGGTGAATTCATGTCTTCCCGCGCGGCATAAATGCCTTTGTTGACGCTGTTGAAGATGCCTCCTACCAGCACCGGCCGCCAGCGAATGGCTTCCCCTAACTCGGCTGCCAGCGGCTGGATGTTGCGAAAAGCGATGTAGGTCCAGGGGCTGGAGCAGTCGAAGAAGAATTCAATCATGGGTATCCCGGTTTTTGAGGAAGGAAAAGGGGGTCAGGAAACCTTGTGCGCRCCGTCCCGTACGCTTTGCGCTGTCTGGCCAAACAGGGCCTTGCGCGCCTCATCGGTCAGCGCCGGTGCGCGCAGTTCCTTGCCCAGGTTCAGCCCGCGTTTGACGGCAGGCCTTTCAAACAGGGCGTCGTACCAGCGTTGTACATGGGGAAATTTTTGCAAGTCAACCTGCTGAGCCWTGTGTGTACGCACCCAGGGAAAGATGGCCATGTCGGCGATGGAGTAAGCAGCACCCGCCACATGCGCACCGGTTCGTGCCAGTTGCGCATCGAGCACGCCGTAAAGGCGGTCCACTTCCTTGCTGTAGCGCTCGATCGCATAGGGGATTTTGTCCGGCGCATACAAAAGAAAATGCCCGTTTTGCCCCGCCATGGGACCGAGCCCACCCATCTGCCACATCAGCCACTGCATAGCCTGGTAGCGCTCGCGAAGTTCGGTCGCGGCAGGCAGAAAGCGGCCAGTCTTTTCGGCCAGGTACATGAGGATGGCGCCGCTTTCAAATACCGCCAGAGGCGTGCCGCCGCCGGCGGGTGCGTTATCAACGATGGCCGGCATGCGGTTGTTGGGGCTGATCGCGAGAAATTCCGGCGTGAACTGCTCACCCTTGCCGATGTTCACCGGGATCAGCTGGTAAGGCAGGCCGCATTCTTCCAGCATGATGGAAATCTTCCAGCCGTTGGGTGTGGGCCAGTAGTGCAGGTCAATCATGGGAAATCCTCGAGGTTCTTGAACTTGTTGAGCGCTAGATCAATGGCGCCAGCTGTGGATGGTCGGCGGCGATTTTCCGGGCTTCGTTGCCGCCCGGCTCCATCATCCGGAAATCAGAAAAATCAAAGCCCGGACCCACCATGCAGGCCACGAGGGTGTAGCCCGCTACCGCATTCGCCCGCGGCCTGGCCGCCTGCCACAGGCCGGCAGCCACAATGTGTTGAGGGGTGGTTGTCGTGCTGACGGGGCCCAGTGCCGTGCCGCGCAGGCGGTTGTCCGCCGCGTTCCATGTCCAGAGATCGAGCGGTGCGCCCTCCAGATGTACCCACACCTCGTCGGAAAGAACGCAGTGCCAGCGTGAGTGCTGTGTGGCGTCAAGCAAAAAGTAAATCGAGGTCAGGGCATTGCGAGCCGGTCTTCCGTCTTGCGGCGCCACTTGTTGTGTGGAGCGAAACACTTCGCAGTACCAGCCGCCTTCCGGATGCGGCTGCAGCCGCAGCTGTTCAATGAGCTGGCGGGCGCGGGGCGTCGTAGTGGGCAGGTCTGGAGTGTGACTGGACTGGGGCATGAGGCGCAGTGTGCCTTAAACCCGGGCTGGCTTTCAACCTGCCCCGATTGTCCTTGGGCACCTGCGGGACAGGCGTTACTCCAGGTCCTCGATCGCCAGGCTGTGGTACTTCTGTGCATAGGAAAAAGGCACCGTGCGCACGACTTCCATGATGCGCTCCGTGGCGTCCTTGGACGGCACCGGAATCATCAGCGCGTGGTGGCCTTCCCTCGCGAGGTCCACGTACTTGTGGACCGTCGCGCCCTCGGTGCCTACACGCGGCAGGTTCACGTCCGAATGGCCATCCGCCTTGCCGATGTCTTCGAGGATGTCTTCCGGTGTCAGCAGCATGATGCCGTTGCTGGCCATTTCCAGTTCATGGGCCACGTGCCTGGCGTCTTCAAGATTCGGGAACATGATGAACGCGTAGCCGGTGGGATAAAACACACCACCCATACTGAGCATTTTTTTGGTCAGTTCGAAGTTCTTCATGGCGAGTCCTTTCATGCATTGCGTTGGTTCAACG
>NZ_JBFUCA010000177.1:0-7780 GCF_056405475.1 Polaromonas sp. P1_G4 | reverse complement strand
GCGCTGCACCGACACGTGGGTGGCGTTCATTGCATACGTGACGCGGGTTTTGACGCCGCGYGCCTGCAGCGCCCTGACATAGGCCTCGCTGAACTGGGGCAATGTGTTTTCGTCCTTGTTGCCCACCACCACGCTGATCTGCGTATCCGGGCTGATTTTCTCCGCTTCAGCCAGGGGTGAAAGGCTGCGGCTCCAGGCGCCGGATTTGCCCGCAGAGCTGTTGCGCCATTGCCGCCATGCCGGCACATCGCAGGGGCATCCGGCCAGCAAATAGGCGTCGGCACTGCCGGGAAAGCGGCTGGCGACCAGCGCCGCCATGGCTGCGCCACCCGAATGGCCGACGAGCAGGATTTTCTTGCCGGGGTTGAGGCTGCGCAGGCTGCCCAGCGCGGCGGCAATGATTTCGGCGTTGCTTGGCGTGTAGTCGTCGTCCCTTGGGCCGGACTCGCCGTCCGATACGCCCAGTTCGCTGCGGTAGCCGGGGCGCTGCATCGCCACTGTGACGGCCTGGAGCTTCTCGGCCAGCAAGGCTGCTGTGCCGCTGTCCGCGTTCAATTCCGTGCGCCCGCCGTTGTCGCCGTGCAGAAAGACGACCAGTACCTTGGGTGTGATGCGGGATGTTTGGCCAGGCGCCAGCTTGCGGATGACAAGGCATTGCCGGGCGTCCCCTGCCCGTTCAATGCCGTCGGCAAGTTTTCCGTCGGGGCACTTCACCGGTTGTGCCAACGCGCCTGCCCCCGCCAGCCCAAGCAGCAGGCCGGCCCAAGCAAGGTAGCCGCGGCCCATCAGGCCCCGCGAAGCGCGGCTTTCAGTTGCTGGCCAATTTCAGGCTTGTCGGCAAACGGATCCGTCGGGTTGCGCGCCTGCAGCACGTCTTCAAGCCGTGTCTGCACGGAGTTGATGGCTTTGGGGTGGCTGTAGATGTAGAACTGGTTCTTTGCGATGGCGTCAAACACCAGTTTCGCCACATCGGCGGCGCTCACCTTGCCGGAGCCGACTGCCTTGCCGGTCATGGCCTGCTGGATCATCTGGCTCCTGGTCGGCTTTTCCGCGCCGAGTTCGGCCGGGCGGTTGCGGTGGCTCATGCCGATGCCTGTGGCTACAAAAAATGGGCACAGCACCGAGGCACCAACCTGATCGGTCACCAGGCCCAGGTCCTGGTACAGGGTTTCGCTGAGCGCCACCACGGCGTGTTTGCTGACGTTGTAGACGCCCATATTCGGCGGGTTCAGCAGCCCGGCCATGCTGGCGGTGTTGACGATGTGGCCTTGCCAGAATGGGTCTTTGGCGGCTGCTTCCAGCATCATCGGCGTGAAGATGCGCACGCCGTGCACCACACCCATGACGTTGACGCCCAGCACCCATTCCCAGTCCTTGACGCTGTTTTCCCAGATCAGACCGCCCGAGCCAACGCCGGCGTTGTTAAAAACGAAATGCGGCGCGCCGAAGCGCTCGAACACGGCCTTGCCCATGGCTTCCATCTGCGTTGCGCTGGAGACGTCAAGCTTGAACGAAAGCACCTGGGCACCGGAAGCCTTCATCTCTTCGGTGGCTTTGTCCAGCGCATCCTGCTGCACGTCAACCAGCACGAGGTTCATGCCCAGTTGGGCCCCCAGGCGTGCGCATTCCAGGCCAAAGCCCGAGCCCGCGCCGGTCAGCACTGCCGTTTTACCTTTGAAATCCGTGATCATGGTTCGTTTTCCTTGATGAATATCTTGGTGTCTTGAAGAACAGGAAAATTGTCCGTGCACCCTGTCGCCACAGCTGTCGCTCAGGTAACTATTCAGGCAACCCGCAGCATCTCGATGTGCGGTATGCCGTCCTCGATGTAGGGCTGGCCGGTATTGGCAAAACCGTGCTGCAGGTAGAACTGCTCAAGCCGTGCCTGTGCACCTATGCGGATGGGTTGCGGGCCCCAGTGCTGCTGCAAACGGCCAACGGCCTCTTTCATCAGAACATGGCCAATGCCGCCGCCGCGTGCCGAAGCATGCGTGACCACGCGGCCTATGCTGGCCTCCGCAAACTTCACGCCCGCGGCAAAGCAGCGCGCGTAGGCTATCAGCCGCCCTTCCCTTATGCCCAGCAAATGCATGGCTTGCATGTCCGCGCCGTCCATGTCCTGGAAACTGCAGGCCTGTTCGACCACAAACACTTCGCTGCGAAGCTGCAAGATCTCATAAAGCTCAAGGGTGGTCAGCGCGTCAAAGGGAAGAAAACGCCAGGAAATAACGGAGGTGCCGGAGATGCTCATGCCGGGGCTGCAGCCTTCAGGGTGTAACCGATGCGCGGGAAATGCACATGCACGGTGCCGGCACGCGCATCGGTGCGGCGCAGCGTGTAATGCATGCGGGTGGCGGCGATCAGCTCGCCCTCGGTAGGCTCCGGTCCAAAACTCTCGCCGCTGACCAGCACCTGGCTGCCCAGCGCAATGCCGTGTTCGTCCTGGAACAGGTCACCCGGCAACGGCGCCGGCGTGGATGCGGCGGCCAGTGCCACAGCCTCGGTGGAGCTGAATTTTTCAATGCCGCCATGGCCAATGGCGGCCATGCGGTCCATCCATTCCAGCACGGCCGGCGTGAGGTTCAGGATGCCCGCGAGCACCGGTGTTTGCACCCGCGTGAACCACAGCGGGTGGTACATCGCGAAATCGGCGATGCAGGGCACATCACCCAGTAAAAAAGGCCGGTCGTCGAGCATGTCCGAGATTCGGCGCAAATAGGACTTGTAGGCTGCGGCGGCATCGCTGGCGCGCAGGCGCGGCATGCCGGTGCTCATGGCCTTGCGGTCTTCGCCGAAAGCCCGGGCGGCTTCAGGTGGCGCTTTTTCAAAAATCTGGGCCACGCCCTTGGGCTGCGTGTTGTAGGCCATGGAGGTCCAGAACAGCGTGTTGTCGGCCCAATGCGCCAGCGTGCGCGCCAGGCCCTTGCTGGGTTCCGGGTACACCGAAGGCTCGGGTTGCAGGTGTTCCAGCACGTCGCTGATCAAGGCGGTGTCGCAATAAATGTCGGCACCGATTTGCAGGATGGGCGTCTTGCGGTAGCCGCCGGTCAGCGCCACCACGTCGGGCTTGGGCATGATCATCGGGATGACGACGGACTTCCAGGGCAGGTTTTTGTAACCCAGCATCAGGCGGGTTTTTTCGGCAAATGGCGATGTGGGGTAATGGTGAAGGATCAGATCGCTCATGGTTGTCTCCGGGTGTTCTGCGTATCTTGAAATTCAGCGGGGCATGGCCCGCGCGATGAGGGTGTCGAAATCGGTACCGGCGCCCAGCGTACCGAAAGCATGGCCCCAGTTGCCTGCAATGCGCGAGTCGCAAAAAGCGCTGAAGACGGCAGCGGGCGCGGTCTGATACAGCAAGGCGGCCTGCACCGCCAGCGCGACGTCCTGCGCGAGCCGCCGTGCCTCCACTTCAGTCGCCATTTCTTCCACACGTGTTGGCAAGGCAGCGGCCAGCCGGTCCAGCGCCGGGTGCGCGCCTTTTGCGGCGGCCAGTTCCTGGTTCAGGGCCGCTACGGCGTCGGCTTTGCGCAGCGCGCGCAAAAGGTCCAGCGCCATGATGTTGCCCGCGCCTTCCCAAATCGAATTGAGCGGCATTTCACGGTAAACGCGGGCCATGACGCCCTCGCCGCCCTCCTCCACATAGCCATTGCCGCCCAGGCATTCCATCGCCTCCTGGGCGAAATGGCTACCGCGCTTGCAGATCCAGAACTTGGCGACGGGTGTCAACAGGCGCGCCATGGCGGCCTCGTGGGCATCGCCTGTGTGGTCGAAAGCCCGGGCCAGGCGCATTGCCAGCGCAGTCGCGGCTTCGGATTCAAGCGCGAGGTCGGCCAGCACGTTGCGCATCAGCGGCTGGTCAATCAGCAGCTTGCCGAAGGCTTTTCGCTGCGAGGTGTGGTTCAGCGCCAGGGCCAGCGCCTGCCGCATCAACCCGCTGGTGCCCAGCGCGCAGTCCAGCCGGGTCATGGTGCCCATTTCGAGGATCTGCGGAATGCCGCGGCCTTCGCCCCCGACCAGCCAGGCCTGGGCGTTTTCAAATTCCACTTCAGAACTTGCGTTGGCCTTGTTGCCCAACTTGTCTTTGAGGCGCTGGATGCRGATGGCGTTGAGGCCGCCGTCAGGCAGCACGCGTGGCAGGAAAAAGCAGGAAAGGCCGCTTTGGGTTTGGGCCAGAACCAGGAAGGCGTCGCACATCGGCGCCGAGAAAAACCATTTATGGCCGGTGATGGCATAACGTTCGCCCCAGCCGTCGCGGCCTGCGGGCTCAGCGCGGGTGGTATTGGCCCGGACATCGGAGCCGCCCTGCTTTTCCGTCATGCCCATGCCCATGGTGAGGCCGGCCTTGGCCTGCCATAGCTTGAGTTCCGGGTCATAGGCGCGGCTCGCCAGCTTGGGGCCCCAGTCGGCGTAGATTGCTGTGTTGCCACGCAGCGCGGGCGTGGCCGCGTAGCTCATGGAGATGGGGCACAGGATGGAGGGCTCGAGCTCGGTGAAGAGCATGAAGCCTGCTGCGCGCTGGACATGGGGTGACGGGTTTTCTTCAGACCACGGAGAGCCATGCAGGCCCGAGCCCGTCGCGAGTTTCATGAGCTCGTGATAACTCGGGTGAAACTCCACCTGGTCCACACGACGGCCAAAACGATCATGGCTGTGCAGCGCCGGCCCATGCACATTGGCCAGGCGCGCGTGGGTCTGCATGGCCGTGCTGCCCAGCTTCGCACCGAGCTGCCTCAGCTCGTGCGTGTCCAGCGCCGGCGCATTAAATTTCAGCGCGTCGCGCAGCGGGCGATTGGTGTCAAACAGGTTGTAGTCCGACAGCGCTGCGGGCTGGTTGAAGACTTCATGCGTCATGTCCACCTCCTTTTGACCGCGCCGTGGTCGGGTCAGATCAGCTTGACCAACTGCTTGCCGAAGTTTTTGCCTTTGAGCAACCCGAGGAATGCTTCGGGCGCCGATTCAATCCCCTGCGCCACGCTTTCACGCGGGCGCAGCTTGCCGGTGCCCACCAGCGTGCCGAGTTCCTTGAGCGCTTCGGGCCAGACTTCCATGTGCTCGGCCACGATAAAGCCCTGCAGCTTGAGGCGGCTGGTCAAAATCAGCGCCGGATAGGCCAACGGCATGGGCCGGCCGTCGTAGCCGGCGATCATGCCGCACAGCGCGATGCGGCCGAAAGCGTTCATGCGCGGCAGCACGGCGTCCAGCACCATGCCGCCCACGTTTTCAAAGTAGCCATCAATGCCATCCGGGCAGGCGTCCTTGAGAGCCTTGGTCAGCGAAGCGGCATCGGCGTGCACTTTGTAGTCAATGCAGGCGTCAAAGCCGAGTTCTTCGACGGCATATTTGCATTTGTCGGGGCCGCCGGCAATGCCGACGGCGCGGCAGCCGCGTGCCTTGGCGAGTGCGCCGAACGCGCTCCCCACTGCGCCGGTAGCGGCGCTGACCACCATGGTCTGTCCGGCTTGGGGTTCAATGATTTTCACCAGGCCGTACCAGGCGGTGACGCCCGGCATACCGACCGCGCCCAGATAGTGCGAGAGCGGTACGTGCGTGGTATCCACCTTGCGCAGCGCGCCGGGCTGCTCGGCATTGACCACACTGTATTCCTGCCAGCCGCCCATGCCGACCACCTTGTCGCCGGGCTGGAATTTGGGCGAGCGGCTTTCCACGACCTCACCTGCCGTGCCGCCCAGCATGACCTGGCCCAGCGGATGCGGCGCGGCATAGCTCTTGGCATCGCTCATGCGGCCACGCATGTAAGGGTCCAGGCTCAGGTAATGGTGGCGCACCAGCACCTGGCCATCCTGCAGGGGCGGCGTGTCGCTGGACACCAGCATGAAGTTGCTGGCGACGGCTTCGGCGGTGGGACGGTTGTCGAGCAGGATTTGCTGGTTGATGGGCATGGAAGTCTCCTGTGTGTTGTCGGGAAAGGCAGGCGATTTGCTATTGATTTGATAGCTTCTGGCGCCCGTGTTTATTGGCATGGTCTGTGATTTAACCAATACCTCAGTTCAATCGGTTGATATGCCGCCGCCGGGTAGGTCCGGTGCGCCGGTGTTTTGGGCGGCGGTGGCAATCCGCCGCACGTACTTGAAGGTGCCCGTGGAGTGTGCACAGGCGCGGCCTTCCGCGTCATACAGCGTGGCCTCGGTAAACGCCATGGTGGTGCTGCGATGCATGAGCCGCCCCTTGGCTGTAAGCCGGCTGCCGTCGCCGGGTGCCGGCCGCATGAAGCTGGTCTTCATCTCGATGGTGACCACGCCCATATCTTTCTGTACGCTGCGCGCGGCTGTCGCCATGGTCACGTCCAGCAGCGTCATGATGGCGCCGCCGTGCGTCACGGCAAATGAGTTGAGGTGCTCGGGCTTGGGCGCATAGCCAATGGCCGAAGCACCGCCTTCAAACAGCTCCAGCTCAAAGCCGAGGTGGTTGACGAAAGGGATGTCCGCGCCGAAGTTCATTAACTGTTCCCAGCCCATTTCTTGCTCACCCCCCGGTTACGACCGAAACGCCACCATCGACGGCTATCCACTGGCCAGTGATGTGCTTGCCGGCATCCGACGCATACAGCACGCACAGGCCCTTCAAATCCTCGTCGTCGCCCAGGCGGCCCAGCGGTGCGTGTGAGGCCAGTTTTTCCTCGCCCAACGCTTTCAGCGTGCCCACGGTCATCCGGCTCGGGAAAAAGCCCGGGCAAATCGCATTGACGGTGATGTTGTACTTGCCCCATTCGCAGCCCAGTGCGCGCGTGAAGTTGATGACGGCACCCTTGGAGGTGTTGTAAGCCACGGTGGTCATCTCGCGCGGATTGCCGCCCAGGCCGGCGATGGAGGCTACGTTGATGATGCGGCCGGACTTGCGGGCGATCATGCTGTGTTTGGCGATGTGCTGGCTCAGGATGAAATAGCCGCGGATATTGAGGTTCATGACCTTGTCCCAGGCCTCAACCGGGTGATCTTCAGCAGGTGCGCCCCAGGCGGCGCCGGCGTTGTTGACCAGGATGTCGACATGGCCCAGGCGCTTGATGGCCTCGTCGGCCAGCGCCCGGATGTCTTCTTCTTTGGAGCAGTCGGCGGCGATCCAGTCGACGTCGATGCCGGCGGCTTTGAGCTCTGCAGCGGACTCGACCAGGTCTTCGGCCTTGCGCGAACTCAAAATGACTTTGGCGCCGGCTTCGCCCAGCGCCTGGGCCAGTTGCAGTCCCAGGCCGCGTGAGCCGCCGGTCACGAGTGCGGTTTTGCCTTTGAGGTCGAACAGCTGCTGGATGGTACGGGTCATGAAAGTTGTCTCCTGTTGGGTGTCATCGGGCTTGCCGGGTGCCGCATCGGGACTCCGGCAAGGATGGGGTTGCAAATAATGTGTCGGGTTCAGCCGTGGTTGCGATCTCGATATCGGGATGCGGCGGTCTGCCATATTGGCACAACATCAGGCCTCCTGCAGGTTGCGCTGTCGTGGTGGCGACTTCCGGCCGCTACGAACTGACGTTGATGCGGGAGCGCACGTAAACCAGCGCCGCGCCAACCACCGCCACAATACCGCCCAGCACCACCATGGACCAGCCGATGGCATCGTCCAGGCGCTGAACCGACAGACCCAATACCAACGTCAGCAGCCCGCCGTAGATCAGGACCCAGATCAGGGTCTGCAAGCGAGCCACGGCCTTGTTGGAAACAGGGTCAGCGGACGGTTTGAAAAAAGCCATTAAAACGCCTCCTCGGGCAAATCGGCACAGGTCAGGTCGCGGGTTTCAACGACCTTGAGCCAGGCACCGATCTTCGGT
>NZ_JBFUCA010000176.1:0-7804 GCF_056405475.1 Polaromonas sp. P1_G4 | reverse complement strand
TATTGGCGCGTCGCGGTTCACGAATGCTTTGTGGTCGCAGTACCAGATCTGATATGAAGCCGTTCCCGAAAGGCCGACAGAAGCCGCAGGTTCCTCGACTCAGGCCATCGGCCGCCCAAAAAATGGGTAACCCGGGTCGTTGTAGCCGTGGCTGGACGCGTGGCCGGGCACGACCAGGTCATTGACAAAGATTTCGTCGTCCTTGTCCAGCACCAGTTCCACCGCACCATACACATCCTCCAGGTGCGGCAGGGTGCGCGGGCCGACGATGACCGAACTGATCAGTGGATTGGCCAGTACCCAGGCTGCGGCGAACTGGCCGGGCACTTGTCCCCGGGCTTCGCAGCGCGCCTTGATCTTCTGCGCAATGACCAGTGACTCTTCGCGGAATTCGGTCTCCAGGATGCGCTTGTCGCCGCTGCCCGCGCGTGTGCCTTCGGCCGGCGGCTGGCCGGGTGGGTACTTGCCGGTCAGCACGCCGCGTGCCAGCGGGCTGTAAGGCACCACTCCAATGCCGTAGTGGCCGCAGGCCGGCAGGATTTCAACCTCCGGGCCGCGGTTGAGCAGGTTGTAGTACGGCTGGCACACCACGGGCTGCGGCATGCCCAGCGCTTTGCACAGGTGCACCACCTCGGCGATGCGCCAACCCCTGAAGTTGGACAGACCAAAACTGCGAATCTTGCCCGTGCGAATCAGGTCGCCCAGCGTGCGCACCGCCTCCTCCAGGTTGGCGTCGTGGTAGTCACGGTGCAGGTAAAGAATGTCCAGGTAGTCGGTTTGCAGCCTGGACAGAATGGCCTCGGTTTCCTGCACCAGCCAACGGCGGGAGTAGTGGCCTTCGTTGACAGCCTCGCTGACAGGGTTGCCCAGCTTGCTGGCCAAGACCCAGTGGTTCCGCTGGCCCGCGAGAAGCTTGCCCAGGTCTTTTTCGGACTGCCCCTGGTTGTAGACATCGGCCGTGTCGATGAAGTTGAGCCCGTGCTCGCGCGCCGACGCCACGATGCGGCCTGCTTCTTCAAACGGCGTCTGCTTGCCGAACATCATGGTGCCCAGGCACAGGACGGAGACTTTGAGGTTGCTGTTTCCAAGGCGGCGGTATTGCATGGTCATCTTTGCAAAAAAAGTGGGCAGGATCGCCGATAGTGCCTGAGCCTGAATCTTTGCGCTGCACGTCGGCTATTTGGTGACTGCGGCCCCCGCCATGAAGATTTGCTGTCTACCTGTCGGTTTTCGATGAAGTATCTTCATTTGATGCTGATCGTACAAATCTAATGATCTTGTATCTTTAAACGAAACTTTTAAGGCATTCCGCTCCACACTGCCTCTACAAGCATGTGCTTGGGCCTTCGGGTTATTTATGAAGATCGATTCCTCCGTGTTCTCCCTGTCACGCCTGACGCGCCGCACGGCTTTGGCCGCTGCGGTGCTGGGTGCCACTGCCCTGACGRGCTGCTACGTCGTGCCGGTCCAGCCCGGCCATCCGCCGGTTTCCTCCACGGTGTATGTCACACCGGCCATGCCGGCAAGCACGACCTTTGCGGCGCGGCTGTACCCGGCGAACGACATCGCCCAGGCCTACGGCATGGTGGGCGCGGTGGTGACCAACGACATGAACGGGCGCGGCACCTTCACCACCAACATCAACGGTGAAAGCTTTAATGGGGAAGCTACGCGCATCGCGGGCTCTTCGACGCGCGAAGGGGTGGCCAACGGCTCCGGCAGCCGGGGCAGCTATATCAGCTGCCGCTACCAGATGAACTCGTCAACGATGGGGACGGGGCAGTGCAAGCTCTCCAACGGTGCGCAGTTCACGATGCACATCGGCGGTTGAATCAACTGAAGTGGCCGTCGCCATAACTACCAACAGCGGCGCCGGCTACTGCTGCATCTGCTCGACGGCGACGATCTGGGGCGCTGCCTTGAGGTGCCCCACATACCGCAGCGGCTTGTGAATCATGATGGAGGGCACATCGCCCTCCCGCATGTGCAGCAGGTCGCCGGGGTTGATCAGCCGGGGGTCGGCGTCGGTCAGCGGCAGGCCGGCGCTGCGGTAGGCCTCCAGGATGAACTGCGAACAGAAGAACTGGTCATTGCGTCCCAGTCCCAGCTGCACGGCTGCGATGCCGCGAATACAGAAGTCGCGCACCATCGAAGGCACCAGCGGCAGCTCGCACATGCGGCGCTCCAGCGCGAAAGGCGCCTGCAGCATCACGCCGACATAGTTGTATTTCTTGCCTTCATGGCTGGCCGCGAAGGTGTTGATCTTGATGGCCTGTTCGGCGGTAAGGTCGGGATGGCGAAACGCCACCACTGTCGCCTCATCATTGAGTAGCGCGTCCATGCTGCGCACGCGGATACCCGAGCCCACGGCTTCAGCGATCTGCCGGTTGCCCATATATATCGCAGCATGGCTGACCGGCGATAGCGTGATCAGGCGAATACCCACCGAGTTGATGCCGTTTTCAGCGGTGAGGATGATGTCGCCCGGCAGCAGGACGTCGGGCCTGATCAGCTCTCCACCATTGCCCGGGTTCAGAGCCATGTTCTGAAAACCCAGCATAGGCGCACCCGTCTCCGCATGCGGCTTGATGGCCGTGGCGCAGCCGCCAAGCGCAAGGAGCAAGCTGCCCAGGACAGTCACCAGGGATAGCAGTCGGGCCATCGTGGCCTGCGGTGAGGTTTTCGGCATGCGCAGGGCTCCAGTCAAATACGGGTTTGGAATGAACAGAACAATCAGCGGACGCTCAGGGCGCGGCGCGCTCGACCAGGTATTCTCGGGCGTACCAGAAGGTTTCGGGCGACTTGAACGCGCCCAGCGTGCCTTCTTTTTCGTCCTGCCGTGAGCGCAGGTCCCAGCGCTGGTCGATGATGCGGCAACCGTCGCAGGGCTTTTGCCCGGCACGGCGCTGCACCAGGGCGTAGCGCGTGTTCTTGAACAGGGCATTCACGTCCTCGTAGTCCACCGGCTGCGCGGCAAAGTAGGGAACGATTTTGGCGCCCGGAATGATGAACTCGTAGCGCTCAAAGTGCCCGTTGAAGTTGCTCGGCACCGACACGGACTGGCCTTTGAGCAATGCATCAGTATCGGGGCGGAAATGGCCCATGTCGCCGTTGAAGGGCAGGGTCACCCATGCGAGCGCAATGAGTACGGCGAAGCTGCTCATCGCAGCGATCGGGCGCGTCAGCTCGCGCCTGACCATGCCCGCAATACACGCCACGGCCAGAACCCCTATAAAGAGCCAGTAGAGCGGTGAGTACAGCCAGGAATCCTGTGTGGCCCGCACACCGCCAAAGCCGATCAGTCCCATGGCCAGCGCGCCGCCCAGGCAGATCAGCAAGGTCAGGCTGAACCAGATGCGCGAGATGCGCTCCCAGTACAACGCGATCAGTACGGCCAGCGCGGGCATGGCGGGGATCAGGTAGCGGGTGGAGCGCTGGGTGGGCACCATGAACACCAGCGCAAAGGCCAGCATCCAGAACCACATGGCTTTTTCTGCATCGCTGATGGTCTTGCCAGTGCCCTTGCGCTGCCGCCAGGCGCGCCACGCCGCCACAAAGCAGCCCACGGCAACGGGTAGCAGGAAAAGGGCGTTGGAGAAGTAACCCGTCAATATCGTCAACACGCCGCTGCTGCCGCTGAACGCGATGGCGAAGTAGCCCTTGGACGAATTCATCTTGCCGGCGTTTTCGCCGACGACAAACTCGCGCCAGACTTCTCCTGGTTGCGGGTCAATGGCAAACCACAATCCGAAGATTGCGAGTGCCAGCACGCAGATGGCTGTGACCTTGATACCGTCGGTGATGATCCCGGCCCGGGAAATTTCCCAAGGAGCTTTCTGAGCACCCAGCACCTGGTAGCACAGGGCCAGGCCGAACCCGACCGGCACCACCATGACAAACGATTTGTAGAGGCAGCCTATGCCGATGGCCAGGCCGGCGAGCAATGGAAATTTCCAGCGCGAGGCCAGCAACTTTGCCGGCGCCCAGGCAACGGCAAACAACACCCCAAACAGCCAGAAAGTTTCGGGTGCGCTGGTGAGGTAAGGCCTGCCATAGCGGTAGGTGCTGAAGAACGACAGGTACACGATGGCCGCGATGGCGCCCATCGTCAGGGCATGGCGGCTGCTATCGGTTGAAGCGGCCTGGCTGACCGGCTCTTCAGCGACAGTGCCGGTGGATGTGGCCGTGTTGCGAACGATCTTCCAGGTCAGCAGCCCGACCATGAGCGAAATTGCCCACGTATAGACCACGCTCGGCAGGCGCAGGTTGAGCAGCGTCCAGTGCCCGCCCCATCCGCCGGCGACCATCGCCTGCCAGAACAGCACGGGCGGCTTGGTGTTGCGCATGAAATCGTAGGAGCTGACCAGTGGCAGCCACTTGCCGGTCGCGGCCGTCAGCCGGGCGATATGGGCATAGACCAGCTCGTCGCCGTTGCGCGGAATGTGGTCACCGGCAAGGCCAAACAGGTAAGCCAGCGCGACCAGTAGCGCCAGCGTTATCCAGATGCGGTGGGCCGGGATACGATTTTTCAGGGACTCAGGGCTTGTCATGGGTATCGGTGGAGGGCGGCGCAGCGCCGTCGGCGTCAGGGGCCACGATTTTCGCGCGCCGGCGGCGAAATGTCATGCGGTCATTGGCCACAAAGTTACACACGCTGGACAAGGCAATCGCCAGCACGTTGGCCAGGATGTAGTGCATGTACAGCGCCAGCCATTTGGTCAGCAGTGACTGCAGCACGATGGCCAGGCCGGCCGCCATCACGTACTTTGAAAACAGGAAAAGTGCCGAGTGGTGCACTTCATGCTTGCGGTCGCGCCAGGTCAGCCGCCGGTTCCAGTAAAAGTTGCTGATGGTGGCGATCGTGATGGCCAGCGCAATGGAGTAGTTCAGCCGGGAATGGAAGTCGGCAATGTGGCTGAACAGGAATTCCTGGGCAACATACAGCACGGCGACATTCACCACCGTGCCGCTGGCGCCCACCACGCCGAACTTGATGAAGCGCCAGCGCACCATGGGTTGCAGGCGCTCAGGCAGGCGGCTGATGACAGCCTCTGCTATGGATCGGAGTGTTGTCATCGGAATGGGGTCAGGGCGTTGCCAGGCACTCGCGCGCCTTGGCCAGTACGGTTTCGGGCGCAATGACCTTCAGGCACTGGTTGTCGCCGTCGCAATACGACGAGCGGTGGTTGTAGGCAGTGAGGCAAGGCGAACACGGCCACTGGCTGTAAAAGGAATGGCACTGCGGTGTGAGCGGCGCATACAGGCCCGGTGTCTCGGGGCCAAACAGCATCAGTGTCCAGATGGGCGTGAGCGCCGCGAACTGCCCAGGCCCACCGTCGTTGGTGACCAGCAGGCGTGCCACATGAAAGAGCGCCAGCAGTTCGGAAATGGATCGCGTATAGCCGGTCAGGTCAATCACGGGGCTGCCGGGGAAGGCCGCCTGCACGTTGGCTACCAGTTGCTGCGCCAGCGCCTGGTCGTCTTTCAGGCCAATCACGGCCACGGCGCAGCCGTCGGCCACCAGCCCTTCGCACAACGCGGTGTAGGAAGCCAATGGCCAGGCACGGATCGGCAGGATGCCCCCGCCCGGGTAGACCAGCACCAGGAGCTTGCCGGCAATCGCGGGAAAGTCCTGCGCCAATCGCGCATGGATGCCTGGCACCAGCGCCGCATCCAGCTGTATGTGCGGCGGTGGTTTTCCGATGCCTGCCGCGGCCAGATTCGCGGGCAGTTTGGATTTCGGAACGGCGGTGGAATCAATCGCGCGCGCCAATGTCAGAAACTGCGCGCTGATGTGCTGGTAAGGGTTGTAGGGAACGGGCCGGTTGATGTGCGAGCCGCGGTACAGGCCTTCCTGCGTGTGGCGGTGAAAGCCCACGCGGATGCGCGCGCCGCTGGCATACGACAGCAGGCTGCTGATGCGCGAGAACAGCTCGCAGTCAATCGCCACGTCAACATTCGCGCGCCGCAGCTCGCCAATAGCCTTCCACAGGCTGGACAGCAGGCCGCCCAGCGACTTGTCATCCACCGTGTGCACGTTGGCCGGGTCCACCACCTGCATGAGGTCGAGGATTTCGCGGTTCTTGCCAAAGAGCAGGGCGTGCAGCGGTGCGTCGGGGTAGCGCTGCTTCAGGCGCGTGAACATGTCGTGGGCCAGCACCAGGCTACCCATCTCCGACAGCAAAATCACCACGATGGCGCGCGGCGCGGGGTCGGCGCCGGAGCGGAATTGCCGCATCACGGCATCGACGCCCGATACCGCAGCACACAGCGGTATGCCGACCCAGCGGTCAATCCAGCGTTGCAGGTTGATGTTCATCAGACGCCCCGCTGCCTGTCAGCGTGGAACTGCGCGGTGAATTCGCCAAAACGGCCGGCGTCCAGTGCGTCGCGGACTTCCTGCATCAGATTCAGGTAGTAATGCAGGTTATGGATGCTCGACAGCATGGGGCCCAGCATTTCGCCGCAGCGGTCCAGGTGGTGCATGTAGGCGCGCGAGAAATTCTTGCAGGTGTAGCAGCTGCAGGTGGCATCAACGGGTTGGTCTTCCGTCTTGTAGCGCGCATTGCGGATCTTCAGGTCGCCAAAGCGCGTGAACATGTGGCCGTTGCGCGCATTGCGCGTCGGCATCACGCAGTCAAACATATCAACACCGGCTGCCACGCCTTCGACCAGATCTTCAGGTGTGCCCACACCCATCAGGTAGCGCGGCTTGTTCGTCGGCAGGCGATGCGGCGTGTGCGCCATGATGCGCTGCATTTCTTCCTTGGGCTCACCCACGCTCACGCCGCCAATCGCATAGCCGGGCAATTCCAGCTCAACCAGCGCATCCAGCGATTCCTGGCGCAGGTTTTCAAACATGCCGCCCTGCACGATGCCGAAGAGCGCGTTGGGGTTCTCCAGTTTTTTGAATTCGGCAATGCAGCGGCTGGCCCATCGCAGGCTCAGCTCCATCGAGCTGCGCGCTTCGCCTTCGGTGGTGATGTGGCCCTTGGTGTCGTAAGGCGTGCATTCATCGAATTGCATGACGATGTCGCTGTTGAGCACGGTCTGGATCTGCATCGAGATTTCGGGCGTCAAAAAGAGCTTGTCGCCGTTGACGGGCGAGGCGAACTTCACACCTTCTTCCGAAATCTTGCGCATTTCGCCCAGCGACCAGACCTGGAAACCGCCGCTGTCGGTGAGGATGGGCTTGTTCCAGCTTTCAAACTTGTGCAGGCCGCCGAACTGCTGCATCACGTCGAGGCCTGGGCGCATCCAGAGGTGAAAGGTGTTGCCCAGGATGATTTGCGCGCCCATGTCGTGCAGTGACTGCGGCATCACGCCTTTGACCGTGCCATAGGTGCCGACGGGCATGAAGATGGGGGTTTGCACCACACCGTGGTTGAGCGTCAGTTTGCCGCGCCGGGCGTAGGAACCGAGGTAGGCGCCGGCGCCTTCGCCAGCCGGAGCATCGGTCTTCAGAACTTCAAATTCGAGCATCTTGGGATTGTCGCAGGTGTACGCGGGGAGATTCAGGCACCCTCAGGTGTTCCCCAGAGGGGTTTTACGGGTCAGCAGCATGGCATCGCCATAGCTGAAAAAGCGGTATCGCCCGGCAATCGCATGCCGGTACAGCGCCATGATGTGTTCGTAGCCTGAAAACGCGCTGACCAGCATCATCAGCGTGCTTTTGGGCAGGTGAAAGTTGGTCAGCAGCAGGTCTACCACGGCAAATTCAAAGCCCGGGGTGATGAAGATGTTGGTGTCGTTGCAGTCGGGACCGAATTTGGCGTGCGACTCCAGCGCCCGCACGGTGGTGGTG
>NZ_JBFUCA010000175.1:0-7837 GCF_056405475.1 Polaromonas sp. P1_G4 | reverse complement strand
TCCTTACAGCGAGCGGGAACCCGAAGCGATAAACTCCATCAGTTGGCGCCGCGCCCCTTCCGGCCCTGTGCCGCCCCGGATTCCCGCCCCATTTCGTCTTCCGCACCTTCGTACCGGCACGCCGACCTTCACGCCTCATGAAACGCACCTGGCTTCTTTTTTCCCAAACCGTCACCGTCCTGCTGGCGGCTTACTTCGTGGTGGCCACGCTCAAGCCGCAGTGGCTGGACCGCGGCAATATGCCGGGCGTGTCCGTCATCGAGGCCCCGGCCGGCAGCGCGCCGCGCAGCGGCGGCGCCGGAAGCGGCTTCGCGTCGGCGGCCAAAATTGCCTCGGCGGCTGTGGTCAGCATCAACACCAGCAAGGCCGCTGCCAAAAACCCGCATGCCGAAGACCCGTGGTTCAAGTTTTTCTTCGGCGACCAGAGCCCCAATGAACCGCAGGGCGGACTGGGCAGCGGCGTCATCATCAGCGCCAGCGGCTACATCCTGACCAACAACCACGTGGTGGAAGGCGCCGACGAGATCGAAGTCATCCTCAACGACACGCGCAAGGCAAAAGCACAGGTCATAGGCACCGACCCGGACACCGACCTGGCCATCCTCAAGATCGACCTGGACAAGCTGCCCGTCATCGTGCTGGGCAACTCCGACGCCTTGCAGGTGGGCGACGCCGTGCTGGCCATCGGCAACCCGTTTGGCGTGGGCCAGACGGTCACCGGCGGTATCGTGAGCGCACTGGGGCGCAACCAGCTGGGCATCAACACCTTTGAAAATTTCATCCAGACCGACGCCGCCATCAACCCCGGCAACTCGGGCGGCGCGCTGGTCGACGTGAACGGCAACCTGATGGGCATCAACACCGCGATTTATTCGCGCTCGGGCGGCTCCATGGGCATTGGTTTTGCCATCCCGGTGTCGACCGCCAAGCTGGTGCTCGACGGCATCGTGAAGGACGGCCAGGTCACACGGGGCTGGATCGGCGTGGAGCCGCAGGACCTCAACCCCGAACTCGCTGAAACATTCGGCCTTCCGGCAGCTGCGGCCAAAGAGGGTGGTGTCATCATCACCGGCGTTCTGCAGAACGGCCCGGCCGCGCAGGCCGGCCTTCTGCCCGGCGACGTGATCACTGCCGTGAACGGCAAGGGCGTGCGCAACGTGAGCCAGTTGTTGACCGCTGTGGCAGCCCTCAAGCCCGGTACGCCGGCGCCGTTGACGGTGCTGCGCAAGGACAAGCAGACCGAGATCCCGGTGACGCCCGGCAAGCGCCAGCGGCCCAAGGTTCAGCAGCGCTGACCGGCCGGGGCGGCGGGGAGCCCGCAGCCATCAATGCGAAGGTGCTATTGAGTTAATAGCTGCTTGCGCCCGGCCATATTGGGCTGCAGCCATTTTTATCCAAGGTTTTTTGAACAGCCCCGGCGGAAAATCAGGGCTTGGCCGCTTCGGTGTCACTGTCGGTCTCTGGCGCCTTGGTGTGCTTGACGAACAACAGGGCCGCCAGGATGCCGACCTCATACAGCCCGCCCACCACCATCAGCAGCATGATCATGGAACCGGCGTCGGGCGGCGTGACCAGGGCGGTGCCGATGGCGGCAATCACCCAGAAATAGCCGCGGTATTGGCGCAGCTGGGCCACGGTGAGTATGCCCATGCGCACCAGCAAAATGACCGCAATCGGCACTTCAAAGGCCAGCCCGAACGCCAGGAACATGCCCAGCACGAAGCTCAGGTATTCCTCGATGTCCGGCGTAGCCGTGATGGACTTGGGCGCAAAGCTCTGGATGAAGGCAAACACCTGGCCAAACACGAAGTAATAACAAAACGCCACGCCGATGAAAAACAGCAGGGTGCTGGAAACCACCAGCGGCATGACCAGTTTTTTCTCATGCGAATACAGGCCCGGCGCGACGAAGGCCCACACCTGGTACAGCACCACCGGCAGTGCGATCATGAAGGCGGCCATGAAGAGTATCTTGATGGGTACCACGAACGGCGTGATCACGCTGATGGCGATCAGCGTGGCGCCCTTGGGAAGCGTAGCCACCAGCGGTGCGGCCATCAGGTCATAGAGGGCGCTGGCGCCGGGGTACACCGCCAGCACGGCGGCCGCAATGCCGATGGCAATCACCGCCTTGATCATCCGGTCGCGCAGCTCCACGAGGTGCTGCACAAAAGGCTGTTCGGTGCCCGCGAGTTCGTCGGGCTTGTCGGTGTGGGGATCGCTCATGAGGGGAATTTGCGCTGGTGGGGCTGCGCGGGGAGGCACGCAAACAGGAAGGAATCAGCAGAAAAGCAGCTCAAGGCATGCGGCCCGGCTGCGGACGGAAGCGCGCCACGCGGGCCGCGCCGGACTGGGCCTTGGTACGCACGCCCGAACGGGCCTTGTACCACTGCGGTGTCGCGCCCTGCTTGAGCCGCCACTTCTTTTTCGGGTGCCTGTACTCGGGGAAGATTTCCATGCCCGGCAAAGCGCCGGAGGACGACTCTCCCGTGGCCTCGGCCCAGGATTTTTCGAAATCGCTGGCGTTGGTCTGGATGGAGTTCTCTACGTCACGGGCGGCGCCCTCAACGGTTTCCTTCATCTTCTTGAGCTCGTCCAGCTCCATGGAGCGGTTGACCTCGTTTTTGACGTCGGCCACATAACGCTGCGCCTTACCAAGCAACGTACCCACGGTGCGCGCCACGCGCGGCAGTTTCTCCGGGCCGATAACGATCAGCGCCACGGCGCCGATGAGCGCCATTTTGGAGATGCCTAGATCAATCACTGCAGAAGGTGTCGCTGGAAGGTTGCGTCAGATGATTGCGCTCAAGACTTCTGCTTGGCTTCGACGTCGATTGTCGTTTTGTCAGTGGCCTGAGCGTTGGTCACGCTGGCGGGCGGCACGGGCACGTCGGCGGGCGTCTGGCTGCCGTCCTTCATGCCGTCTTTAAAACCCTTGACGGCGCCGCCGAGATCGCTGCCCATGTTTTTCAGCTTTTTGGTGCCGAAAACCATCACCACGATCAACAGCACGATCAGCCAGTGCCAGATGGAAAATGAACCCATGATTTGCTCCTAATCTGTAAATACAGGTGTAAATGCAACATTGCCGGTTTGGGGCGGTTTGCACGTAATTGCGTTGATTCTAAAGGCCCTGTCTGCCGGAAAACCGATTACACACATTGGCCTACCGGTTTAGTGTGGTTGTGGGCACCGGGGTTCCCTTTGGCTTGTAACCCTTCTAGCCCTTCAGCCATGGACGAGGGCCGCCGATCACGTGAAAGTGCAGGTGATGCACTTCTTGTCCGCCTTCGGCGCCGGTATTGGTCACGATCCGGTAGCCGCCCTCCGGATAAGGGTTACAGCCCTGCTCTATCGCCAGCTTGGGGGCCAGCACCATCATGCGCCCCAGCAGGGCGGCGTGTTCGGGGCCAACCTGGGCCATGGACGGAATGTGGTCCTTGGGAATGATCAGGAAATGCACGGGCGCCCACGGGTTGATGTCGTGAAAAGCGTACAGCTCGTCATCTTCGTACACCTTCCGGCTTGGAATGGTGCCCGCAGCGATCTTGCAGAAAATGCAGGTGTCGGAATGGTTCATGGCTGGGTCGTGACTCAAGGAAATTACGCAGGACGGTGGCTGCTAAAACGCATCCAGCCACGCACGCAGCGGTACAGGTACCAGAGGCAGACAATGCCATAGGCCACCCACCCCGGCACAATCAACAGCCACAGCGGCGACAGCAGCACCAGCCACGCAAGCGTCCACCAGAAGGTGCGAATCATGTAGTTGTGGTGGTCGATGTAGAGCGCATCGGTTTCATCCGCGCGGCGAATGTAGTTGATGATGACGGCGATCACCGCAAACACACCGCCGCTGAACCAGGCCAGCGTGTGCAGGCCGTACAGCACATGCATGATGGTGCGGTCGGCGGGATTCTTGCCTTCGAATTCGGCCAGGTCGGTTTCCATGCGTTCAGGTTCCAGTCAAAGCGATATCAGGGAGAAGAAAAATCAGCCACKGTGATGGGGGCCATGAAACGCCCGTCTCAGGGCTTTTCGGCCGCATCACGGTGCTGGGCCTTGCGCAAGGCTTTTTCCTCGATGCCGCTGGTGCCTTCGCGGCGCTCCAGCTCGGCGATCACGTCCAGTGGGCTGAGGCCATAGTGCGCCAGCGCGATGAGGCTGTGAAACCACAGGTCGGCCACTTCGCCGACCAGCTTGCCCTTCAGCTCCGCCGTGGGGCCCCCGCGGTCGATGTCCTTGGCGGCCATCACGGTTTCGGTGGCTTCTTCACCGATTTTTTTCAGGAAGGCGTCGGGGCCTTTGTGCAGCAGGCGAGCCACATAGCTGGTGTCCGGGTCACCGCCGTTGGCCGCCTTGCGGCTTTCAATGATCTGCGCCAGGCGCTGGAGGGAGTCATTCGTGGTCATGTTTGCCGGAGTCTGTTGATGCTTTTTTATACATGGTTGTCGGGTCTTTCAGGACCGGCTCGGTCACCACCCACTGGCCGTCTTTATACACACTGAAAAAGCAGCTGTGGCGGCCCGTGTGGCAGGCGATGCCCGGCGTGTGGCCCAGCTGCGTCACCTTGAGCAGGATCACGTCGTTGTCGCAATCCAGGCGAATTTCATGCACTGTTTGCTGGTTGCCGGATTCTTCACCCTTGTGCCAGAGGCGCCCGCGTGAGCGGCTGTAGTACACCGCCTGGCCCAGCTCGGCGGTTTTTTGCAGCGCCTCGCGGTTCATCCAGGCGAACATGAGCACATCGCCGCTGGAAGCTTCCTGCGCAATGACAGGGATCAGGCCTTTGTCATCCCAGCTGACTTCATCTAACCAGTTCATAAAAGTATTATCGCCCCCACGGTCGCTCACTGCGTTTAGCTCCCTGCCCCCCGAGGGGGCCGCCCGCCTGCGGTCTGGCAAAGCCAGTCCCGCGGCTCATGCTGGTTTGGGGGAGCAGGGGCGGCTTGCAAGTAGTCACTATCAAATCGATAGCTGCTTGCGCATGCGGGGTAAGGGCTGGATGCCGAAACTCTAAAAACTACAACCTCACAGGAATACCGCGCGCTGCCATGTGCTGCTTGGCCTGCTGAACGGTGTATTCGCCGTAATGAAAGATGCTGGCAGCCAGCACCGCGTCGGCGCCGCCGTTTTGTATGCCGTCGGCCAGGTGCTCCAGGTTGCCGACGCCGCCCGAGGCGATCACCGGCACGCTGATGGCGTCGCTCACCGCGCGGGTCAGCGCCAGGTCAAAGCCCGACTTGGTGCCGTCGCGGTCCATGCTGGTCAGCAAAATCTCGCCGGCGCCGCGGCGCGCCATCTCGGTGGCCCAAGCCACGGCGTCCAGGCCGGTGTTCTTGCGCCCGCCGTGGCTGTAGACATCCCAGCCCGGGCCGACCGGTTCGCCGGTGGGTGTGAGGCGCTTTTCGTCTTCCGCGCCGCGGCGCTTGGCGTCGATCGCCACCACGATGCACTGCGAGCCGTATTTGGCGGAAGCGTCGGCGATCACCTGCGGGTTGGCGATGGCGGCCGAGTTGAAGCTGGTCTTGTCGGCGCCGGAGTTGAGCAGGCGGCGCACGTCCTCAACGGTGCGAACACCGCCGCCCACGGTAAGAGGGATAAAGACCTGGGATGCAACCGCCTCGATGATCGGCAGGATCAGGTCACGCCCATCGCTGGTGGCCGTGATGTCGAGGAAGGTGAGCTCATCCGCGCCCTGCTCGTTGTAGCGCGCGGCGATTTCCACCGGGTCGCCTGCGTCACGCAGCTGGGTGAAGTTGACGCCCTTCACGACGCGGCCGCCGGTGACGTCGAGGCAGGGAATGATTCGTTTAGCGAGCATGGAAATCTATGAAGAAGGCGTTGGAACGCCACAGAAGGCGAATGAGAAGTGTGGCCGGCTACAAGGCGGAATCCAGAACAAGGTAAATCACGGCAGGAAGAGTCAGTACGGTGAAAACAGCATATCTGTAAGCCTCGTTCTTTTGCCAGTAGTCGTCAATGTGCTGATGAATATGCCAGTAAACAAAAATCGAGACTGCCAACGCGGCTAATGCGCACAATCCCACAAGATAAGACGCGGTATCAAGCCCGAACCAGATGACGAAACCGGCCACAAACATGAGAGGAGCGGCAGCCAATAGTGAGACTCCCCAAATAGCCCAAAACCAGTTGGGAGTAACAGGCTTCTCCAATGAAGAAAGTCCTGTCTCAGCCGTTCAGTTCATCGGCCCTGGCCTGGGCTTTCTCAAAATCGAGATCACCGCTGTAAATCGAGCGCCCGCAGATCACACCTTCCACGCCCTCTTCCTCGACCTCGCAGAGTTTTTCGATGTCAGCCATGTTCGAAAGGCCGCCCGAAGCGATCACGGGAATCGTCAGCGCCTGGGCGAGCTTGACGGTGGCGTCGATGTTGATGCCGGTCAGCATGCCGTCGCGGCCGATATCGGTGTAGATGATGGATTCGACGCCGTAGTCCTGGAATTTCTTGCCGAGATCGATGACCTCGTGGCCGGTCATCTTGCTCCAGCCGTCGGTGGCTACTTTGCCGTCCTTGGCGTCGAGGCCAACGATGATGTGGCCGCCGAACGCGGTGCAGGCGTCCTGCAGGAAGCCGGGGTTCTTTACAGCGGCCGTGCCGATGATGACGTAGCGCAGGCCAGCATCGAGGTAGCGCTCGATGGTGTCCAGGTCACGGATGCCGCCACCCAGCTGCACATCGATCTCGCTGCCGACTTCCGCCAGGATCTGCTTGATGGCTGCCTCGTTGCGGGGCTTGCCTGCGAACGCACCATTCAGGTCCACCAGGTGCAGGCGCCGCGCGCCCTTGTCGACCCAGCTGCGCGCCATGGCGGCCGGGTCTTCGCTGAAGATGGTGGATTGATCCATGTCGCCCTGTTTGAGGCGGACGCAGTGACCGTCTTTCAGGTCAATCGCGGGGATAAGTAGCATGTGCGGTTAAAGACGGTAAAACGGTAAAGTACAAAACGGACGCTCAGGGTAACAAAAAGCCGGACGCCCCGGTACCGGGTCTGACCCAAGGTATTCAGGGATTCCAGTGCAGGAAATTGCGGTACAGGGCCAGCCCATGGTCGGCACTCTTTTCGGGGTGGAACTGGGTGGCAAAAATATTATCGCGTGCAATCGCCGCCGTAAAGCGCGCGCCGTAGTCGGCCTCCCCCGCGATGTGGTGTGCATCCGACGGCCGGGCATAAAAGCTGTGTACAAAATAAAAGTACGCGCCGTCGGGCACGCCAGCCCAGACCGGGTGGGCCCTGGCCGTGCCCGCACCATTTTGGTAAACCTGGTTCCAGCCCATCTGCGGCACCTTGTAACGGCTGCCGTCGGGCTGGATTTTGCCGGCCAGCTCGAATTTGGTGACCTCCCCAGGGATTAATCCGAGGCCGGTGGTACCCACGCCGCCGTCGCCGGGCTGGCCTTCGTCGCTGTGGCTCAGCAGCATCTGCATGCCAACACAAACACCGAACAGCGGCTTGTTGGCCGCAGCGTGCAGCACCGACTCCAGCATGCCGGAATCTGCGAGCTCGCGCATGCAGTCGGCAATGGCGCCCTGGCCAGGCAGCACGATGCGTTCGGCCGACATCACATCTTCGGCCCGGGAGGTGACCAGCACGTCAAAGCCGCTGCCGCCCGCCACATGGCGAACAGCCTGTGACACGGAGTGCAGGTTGCCCATGCCGTAGTCGACCACGGCGACTGTTTTGGGTTTTGCCATTGAAAGTCGAAAGGTAGTTTGCTACGAATTTAATAGCTGCTTGCGCCCGTCACCATTGGTCTGGAGGCAAAAACAGGCATTAAAACAAGGATTGGACGTGTTCCCGGCGTTGAGTGCGAA
>NZ_JBFUCA010000174.1:0-7890 GCF_056405475.1 Polaromonas sp. P1_G4 | reverse complement strand
AGGTTTCCCTCCTGCAGCAGGGTTTCAATGCGGGCCAGCCGTTCGGAGTCATCCACAATTTCACCCACCGCCGTTCAGGTTTCGAGGGCCGCGTTGTGGAATACATCCTGGGTGTCGTCCAGGTCCTCCAGCACGTCCAGCAGTTTTTGCATCTTGCGGGCATCCTCGCCGGTCAGCTCAATCGTGTTGTCGGCGCGCATGGTGACTTCGGCAATCTCGGGCTTGAGGCCGGCGGCTTCCAGCGCGTTCCTCACGGCTTCAAAGCCCGTGTAAGGCGTCAACACCTCAATGGCACCGTCTTCATGCGTGATGACGTCGTCGGCGCCGGACTCCAGCGCGACTTCCATGATCTTGTCTTCACTGGTGCCGGGCGCAAAAATGAGCTGGCCGCAATGTTTGAACTGGAAAGCCACTGAGCCTTCGGTGCCCATGTTGCCGCCATGTTTGGAAAAAGCGTGCCGCACTTCAGCCACGGTACGCACCTTGTTATCGGTCATACAGTCCACGATGATGGCCGCGCCGCCTATGCCGTAGCCTTCGTAACGGACTTCCTCGTAATGCACGCCTTCCAGGCTGCCCGTGGCCTTGGCAATGCCGTATTTGACGTTCTCATTGGGCATGTTGGCCGCCTTGGCCTTGTCTACCGCCAGGCGCAGGCGCGGGTTCGTGCCCAGGTCGCCACCGCCCATGCGGGCCGCCACCATGATTTCACGCATTACCCGGGTCCAGATGCGCTGGCGCTTTTCATCCTGGCGCCCCTTGCGGTGTTGAATATTCGCCCATTTACTGTGACCGGCCACGAAGAATCCCTTATCAGACTGATTAATTGATTTAATCTACAACCCGCATTTTACTTTTTCACTCCAGGACACCCCATGGCCGAGCCGTTACTGATTGCCAAGCACGATTCCATCCACTGCGAGATCCTCCCCGCCCTGGCCAACCGCCATGGGCTGATCACCGGGGCCACGGGCACCGGCAAGACCGTGACGCTGCAAACACTGGCCGAAAACTTCTCGAAAATCGGCGTCCCGGTCTTCATGGCCGACGTCAAAGGGGACCTGACCGGCATCAGCCAGGCCGGCACCATCGGCGGCAAAATGGCCGGCATCCTCAAGGAACGCGGCATCGACCTCCCCGAGTCGCTGGCCTGCCCCGCCACGCTGTGGGACGTCTTCGGCGAACAGGGCCACCCCGTGCGTGCCACCATTTCCGACATGGGCCCACTGCTGCTGGGCCGCATGCTCAACCTCAACGAAACCCAGGCCGGCGTGCTCAACCTGGTGTTCAAGATCGCCGACGACAACGGCATGCTGCTGCTGGACCTGAAAGACCTGCGCGCCATGCTGCAGTACGTCGGCGACAACGCCAGCGAGTTCACCACCAAATACGGCAACGTCAGCGCCGCCAGCGTGGGCGCCATCCAGCGCGGGCTGATGCAGATCGAAAGCCAGGGCGGCGACAAGTTCTTCGGCGAGCCCATGCTCAATATCAGCGACTTCATGCAAACCGTTGAYGGCAAAGGGGTGATCAACATCCTGGCGGCCGACAAGCTCATGAACTCGCCCCGCCTCTACGCCACCTTCTTGCTGTGGATGCTGTCCGAGCTGTTCGAACAACTGCCTGAAATCGGCGACCCGGACCAGCCCAAGCTCGTCTTCTTCTTCGACGAGGCCCACCTGCTCTTCAACGAAGCGCCCAAGGTGCTGGTCGAGCGCATCGAGCTGGTGGTGCGCCTGGTGCGCTCCAAGGGCGTCGGCGTGTATTTTGTGACGCAAAACCCGCTGGACATTCCCGATTCGGTGCTGGCCCAGCTCGGCAACCGGGTGCAGCACGCCCTGCGCGCCTTCACGCCGCGCGACCAGAAAGCCGTCAAGGCCACCGCCCAGACCATGCGGCAAAAGCCCGGCCTCGACATCGAAACCGCAATCACCGAACTGGCCGTCGGCGAGGCCCTGGTGAGTTTTCTCGACAGCAAAGGGCGCCCCAGCGTGACGGAACGCGTTTACGTGCTGCCGCCCGGCAGCCAGATCGGACCCATCACACCGCCACAACGCCAGCAGCTGCTGCAAAACTCGCTGGTAGCCGGCGCCTACGAAAAGACCGTGGACCGCGAGTCGGCCTACGAAGCCATCAAAGGCCGCGCGGAAGTCGCGGCCACGGAAGCGGCCAAGGCACCCCAGGGCGGCGCGGCCGGGCAAACCGATTCGGGCGGCATCATGGGCGGGCTCAACGATGTCCTGTTCGGCACCACCGGCCCGCGCGGCGGCAAGCACGACGGCCTGGCGCAAAGCATGGCCAAGTCCGCCGTGCGCACCATGGGCTCGGCCGTGGGCCGGGAAATCATCCGCGGCGTCCTCGGCAGCATTTTTGGCGGCAAAAAACGCTGAGCCCGCGCACAGGCCCGGTGCGTTCGGCCAAGCCTGTCGCAAATTAACGAYCCGGCAAAACTGCCGGGCTTGTCAATCCCGGCACGCATCGCTACATTGGATTTTTTAAGGATTCGCAATGCCTGCTGAAGTTGCCGTCAAGTCACCTGATCCAAGGCCGGCCTCCCCCTCGCCTGTTTCTGCGCCTGCCTCCTCCACAGCTCCGGCCAGCCCTGCGATCTCCCACATCCGATTGACCTCTCACGCAGGAGGTTATGGCGCCCTGCCTATCCGCTGGGCCGCCGCCACTGCCGCCGAACGCGGCCCGGTGGTGGGCACCACCACCAAACGCAGCCACCGCAACGTCATCGGCACGCACAGCGGCTCGTACAGCGTCTACCGCGCGCTCGCCGTCGCTTCCGGCGCGCTCAAGGCCAGCCACAAAGCCGACCTGACGAACACCTCGCCGACCGACGTGATCGGTCCCTACCCGCAATGGAGCGAGCCCGGCCGCATCGTCGCTATGGACCCATGGGGCGCGATGGTGGCCGACGTTTTTTCCAGTGAGCTGGCAGCGGGGTACGATATCCGGCCAACCATCGCCGTAACCCAGGCCCACGTGATCCTGCCCGAGGTGATCGAAGCCCTGCAGTCGGGCAGGCTCAAGGCCGACGGCAAGTTTTTGACAGCCGGCGGCGCGGCCATGGTGACCAAGGTCGCCGTTGAACCGGTCTGGTACCTGCCCGAAATTGCCCGCCGCTTTGGCTGCAGCGAAACCGATTTGCGCCGCGTGCTGTTTGAAGAAACCGGCGGCATGTACCCCGAGCTCGTCACCCGCAGCGACCTGGAAGTCTTCCTGCCGCCCATCGGCGGCCTCACCGCCTACATTTTTGGCCGCCCGCGCGACCTGGCCAACCCCGATGTCGAACTCACCGCCCGCGTGCACGACGAATGCAACGGCTCCGACGTCTTCGGCTCCGACATCTGCACCYGCCGCCCCTACCTCACACACGCCATTGAAGAGTGCATCCAGGGTGCCCAGCGCGGCGGTGTGGGCTTGGTGTCCTATTTCCGCAAGGAAGGCCGGGCGCTAGGCGAAGTCACGAAATTCCTCGTCTACAACGCGCGCAAGCGCCAGGTCGGTGGAGACACCGCCGACCAGTACTTCAACCGCACGGAGTGCGTTGCCGGCGTACAAGACATGCGCTTCCAGGAACTTATGCCAGACGTGCTCAACTGGCTGGGCATCCGCAAAATCCACCGGCTCGTTTCCATGAGCAACATGAAGTACGACGCCATCACCCGCTCGGGCATCGAGGTAGTTCAGCGCATCAATATTCCCGAACACATGATCCCGGCCGACGCCCAGGTCGAAATGGACGCCAAGATGGCCGCAGGCTATTTCACCCCCGGCGCGGTGCCCGACGCCGAAGAACTGAAAAAAGCCAAGGGCCGGGGGCTGGATGTCTGAAACCACACCTGCTCCTGACAGTCCCAGCAACCCCGCCAACGCCACCTACACCATCGCCGGAAACCTGCGCGGGATCAGCGCCGCCGCGGAATTGCGTTCCACCAGAACCATACGCGCCCGCGCCTCTGCCCTGCTTGAGCGCGCACGCCGCGGCGAATCCGCCTGGTTTACCGTCAACGACGGCGCCATGACCACCGCCGCTGCGCTGGTTGCCGAAATCACCCGCGCCCGCTACCCGGACCTGGACATTCCGTACCACAGCCGCTGGCGACATTTTGAAGCTGGCGGCATTGACCGCCTGGGTTTACTCAATGCAGCACTGGCATCCGCCACGCCTGCCGGGCGCGCCCGCGCCCAGATTGACCTCGCGCTCATCAGCGTGCTGCTGGACGCCGGCGCCGGCGCCCAGTGGCACTACCTCGAAGCCGCCCAAGGGGAGCATCCCTGCAGCGAATACAGCCGTTCCGAGGGCCTGGGGGTGGCAAGTTTTCACGCCTTCATGGCTGGCCTCTTTTCCAGCGATCCACAGCAACCGCTGCAGGCCGATGCCCTCAAGCTCAAAACCATTACCGCAGACCAGCTTGCCCTGGCTTTTCAGGTCACGCCCGAAAACCCGCTGATCGGCCTCGAAGGCCGCGCCGCGCTGCTGCGGCGCCTCGGCCAGGCACTGCAGGACCAGCCTGCCCTCTTTGGCCAGCGCGGCCGTCCCGGCCATCTGTTTGAAGCGCTGGCGCAACCCGGGCAAAGTGCTATCGAGGCGCACGAGCTGCTGTCGGTGCTGCTCACCAGCCTCTCGTCTATCTGGCCAGCCCAAAATGTCATGGGCAACATTCCCCTGGGCGACTGCTGGCAGCACAGCGCGGCAGGCGACGATGAGTCCGAAAAAGCTGGGCCCAGTCATGGCTGGATGCCTTTCCACAAGCTGTCGCAGTGGCTCACCTATTCACTGCTGGAGCCTTTCGAATGGGCCGGTGTGCAGGTCAAAGGGCTCGACGCGCTGACCGGCCTGCCCGAGTACCGTAATGGCGGCCTGTTCCTCGATGCCGGCGTGCTGATTTTGAAAGACCCGGCGCAGGCCGACCGCTTGCATGCCGCCGGCGACGAACTGATCGTCGAATGGCGCGCCCTCACCGTGGCCCTTCTCGACGAGCTCGCCCCACTGGTGCGCGAGCAGCTGGGATTGACCGCCGAGCAGATGCCACTGGCCTGCGTGCTCGAAGGCGGCACCTGGGCCGCAGGGCGTGCACTGGCACAGCAATTGCATCAAGGTTTGCCGCCCCTGAACATCGAAAGCGACGGCACCGTATTCTGAACATCGATCCCGAAAGACGCGCGGACCCGACGGGCACCGGCACAGGTAAAAGCAGAACAAAAATAACAACCGGACAAAACAAAGACAGAACACAGAGGCACACAAGAAAATGACCATCCAGAGCAACAAAGTCCACCTGATCGACCACCCGCTGGTGCAGCACAAGCTCACCCTGATGCGCCGCAAGGACGCCTCCACCAACACCTTCCGCACACTGCTCAACGAGCTCAGCATGCTGATGGCCTACGAGGTCACGCGCGACATGCCGATGCAGGACATCGAGATCGAGACCCCGCTCGAAATCACCACCTCCAAAGTCATCGACGGTAAAAAGCTGGTGTTTGTCTCCATCCTGCGCGCCGGCAACGGCATTCTTGAGGGCATGCTCAGCGTGGTGCCCGGCGCCCGCGTCGGCCACGTCGGCCTGTACCGCGACCCGAAAACCCTGACGGCGGTCGAGTACTACTTCAAGATGCCGCACGACATGGAAGAGCGCGACATTGTCGTGGTCGACCCGATGCTCGCCACCGGCAACTCGGCCATCGCCGCAGTCGAGCGGCTCAAAGAGCTCAACCCCAAGTCCATCAAGTTCGTCTGCCTGCTGACCTGCCCGGAAGGTATCAAGGCCCTGCAGGCCGCACATCCGGACGTGCCGATCTACACCGCGGCGATCGACCGCGAGCTCAACAGCCATGGCTACATCCTGCCGGGCCTGGGCGACGCGGGCGACCGGATTTTCGGAACGAAATGAGCCCCCACGGTCGCTCACTGCGTGTAGCTCCCTGCCCCCCGAGGGGGCCGCTGCGCCTGCGGCCCGGCAAAGCCGGTTCCGCGGCCCCGACTGGCGAATTCGGGGAGCCTGCGAGCGTTTGATTTTTTGCTCCTGTTTTAGTTTTTCTGTTTGTCACCCAAAACCTGAACCTACCCGGAGGAACTCATGCACCAGACCTTCAAGCGCCGTCAACTCGTCCTATTGGCCACTGCCCTCGCAACCGCCCTGCCCGGCCTGGCACTTGCCCAGGCAGCCAAAACCAAAGTTGCGGCCATCTACACCGTGCCGTTTGAGCAGCAATGGGTCAGCCGCCTGCACAAGGCGCTCAAAGCCGCCGAAGCGCGCGGCGAGATCGAATACAAGGCGACCGAGAACGTCTCCAATGCCGACTACGAACGTGTCATGCGCGAATACGCCACGGCCGGCAACGCGCTCATCGTCGGCGAGGCTTTTGCGGTGGAAGCCGCGGCCCGCAAGGTCGCCAAGGACTTCCCGAAAGTGTCTTTTCTCGTGGGCTCGTCGGGCAAGGCGCAGGCGCCCAACTTTTCGGTGTTCGACAACTACATCCAGGAACCGGCCTACCTCTCCGGCATGATCGCCGGGGGCGTGACCAAGAGCAACAAGATCGGCATGGTCGGCGGCTTCCCGATTCCCGAAGTCAACCGCCTGATGAATGCCTTCATGGCCGGCGCGAAAGAAACCAACCCCAAGGTCGAGTTCAGCGTGAGCTTCATCAACAGCTGGTTTGACCCGCCCAAAGCCAAGGAAGCCGCCTTCGCCATGATCRACAAGGGCGCCGACGTGATGTACGCCGAGCGCTTTGGCGTGAGCGACGCCGCCAAGGAAAAAGGCAAGCTGGCCATCGGCAACGTGATCAACACACAAGACAAATACCCCGACACCGTGGTGGCGTCAGCCCTCTGGAACATGGAGCCCAGCATCGACCGCGCGATCAAGGCCGTCAAGGAAGGCAAATTCAAGGCCGAAGACTACGGCCCCTATTCCATGATGAAGTACAAGGGCTCCGAACTCGCCCCACTGGGCACCTTCGAGAAAAAGGTGCCCGCCGACATCGTCGCCAAGGTCAAGGCCAAAGAGGCCGACATCCTGGCCGGCAAGTTCACCGTCAAGGTCGACGACGGCCAGCCCAAGTCCACCGCCAAATAAGGCGGCGTTTCACCGCCTCACCTGAAAGCGCCGTATGCATTCCCTGTTTTGCCTGCGGCGTTTTCTTTTCAGCCAGCCTGTTGCCTGGCGGGCCGCGGCTCCGCTGGCCTTCCTGGCCTTTCTATCATTTGGCCTGTTGGGATGCGCGGGCCCGGCGTCTGTCCCATCCAATCCATCAGGCGCAGCTGCGGGCATTCCTGTCCGGCTCGACGCCACGCCCCGCATCGCGGTGATATCGGCTTTTCAGCCCGAACTGACTCTGCTGCTCAACCGCTTGCAGGGCCCTGCCAGGCACCGCATCAACGGCGTCGATTTCACCACCGGTACCCTGCAGGGCAAGCCGGTCGTGCTGTTCCTTTCCGGCATCAGCATGGTCAATGCGTCCATGAACACGCAGCTGGTGCTGGACCGTTTCAACATCACACACATCGTCTTCAGCGGCATCGCTGGTGGCGTCAACCCGGCCCTGCACATCGGCGACGTCAGCGTACCCACCCAGTGGAGCCAATACCTGGAAGTGCTGATGGCACGCGAAACTTCGCCGGGCCGGTTCACCATCCCGCCGCGCATGGAGGCGCAGACCCTGGCGCCCTTCGGCATGCTGCACCCGCGACCGGTCGAAACGCGCACCGCCGCCAACCCGGCGCCCGTACGCAAGTTCTGGTTTGAAGCCGACCCCGCAATGCTCGAGGTTGCCAGGGGCATGGGCAACATCGAACTCGGCGCCTGCAACGCGGGGGTATGCCTCACGCACAAACCGCAATTGATGGTGGGCGGCAACGGTGTGTCGGGCCAGGCC
>NZ_JBFUCA010000173.1:0-7891 GCF_056405475.1 Polaromonas sp. P1_G4 | reverse complement strand
CGCCCGCCTGTGGCCCGGCAAAGCCGGTTCCACGGCTCATGCTGGTAAAGAGCCCATCTATAAGGGCGACGGGACGGGACTAGCGACCGTGGGGCTATAAACTCCCGGGGTGTCACTTTTCAAATCCGCTTCTACCGTCTCCCTTCTGACCCTGGTCTCCCGAATCACCGGTTTGGTGCGGGAACTGCTGATTGCCTCGACTTTTGGCGCCAGCGCCATGACGGATGCCTTCAATGTGGCATTTCGCATTCCCAACCTGTTCAGGCGGCTGTTTGCCGAGGGGGCTTTCAGCCAGGCTTTTGTGCCGGTGCTGGCCGCCAGCAAGGCCCAAAACGGCGAAGCCGAGACCAAACTGCTGATAGACCGGGTCGCCACTTTACTGGCCTGGGCGCTGCTTTTGACCTGTGTGGCCGGCGTGGCGGCAGCCCCTGTGCTGGTCTGGGCCATGGCCAGCGGGCTGAAGCAGGAGGCGCGTGGTTTCGAAGCCGCCGTTTTCATGACGCGCTGGATGTTTCCTTACATCGGCTTCATGTCGCTGGTGGCGCTGTCCTCGGGCGTGCTCAACACCTGGCGCCGGTTTGCCGTGCCGGCTGCCACGCCGGTATTGCTCAACCTTTCCATGATTCTGGCGGCCTGGCTGGGCGCCCCCTGGTTCAAGGCGCACGGGATCGAGCCGGTTTACGCCCTGGGCGGCGGCGTGATGGTGGGCGGCATCCTTCAACTGGCGGTGCRGGTGCCGGCGCTGTTCCGGCTGGGGCTGCTGCCGCGCATTGGCTGGAACCCTTCTGCGATCAAGGCGGCCTGGGCCGATCCGGCCACCCAAAACATCACCAGGCTCATGGTGCCGGCCTTGCTGGGTGTCAGCGTGGCGCAAATTTCGCTTCTTATCAATACGCAGATCGCTTCGCACCTCACGCCCGGCAGCGTCAGCTGGCTCACTTATGCCGACCGCCTGATGGAGTTCCCGACCGCGATGCTGGGTGTGGCCATCGGCGTGGTGCTGATGCCGCAGCTGTCGGCCGCCAAAGCCGCCGGCGATGCGGCGCGCTATTCGGCCATGCTGGACTGGGGCCTGCGCATTGTGGTGCTGCTGGCTGTTCCCTGTGCTGTGGCCCTGATGACGTTTGCCCAGCCGCTGGTTGCCAYGCTTTATCACTATGGTGCTTTTACCGACCGCGACGTGCAGCAGACCACTACGGCCTTGATGGGCTACGGCGCGGGCCTGCTGGGACTGGTGGCCATCAAGGTGCTGGCGCCCGGTTTTTATGCGAGCCAGGATATCAAGACGCCGGTGCGCATTGCGGTGGCCGTTCTGGTGGTGACACAGCTGCTCAATCTGGCGCTGGTGCCGTTTTTGCAACACGCGGGGCTGGCGCTGGCCATCGGTATTGGCGCGCTCATCAACGCGTTCTGGCTGCTGTGGGGGCTCAAGCGGCGCGGCAGCTACACGCCGGCGCCCGGTTGGGGCATGTTTTCGGCACAGGTGGTGGGTGCCAGTGCGTTGCTGGCGGTTTTCCTGCTGTGGGCGGCCGGGGCTGTGAACTGGGTCGGTTTGAAAGGCCAGTATCTGGAGAGAATAGGGCTGCTGGCGCTTGTCCTGCTTGCGTCAGGCGCTATTTATTTTATAGCGCTATGGGCGTCGGGCCTGAAGGTGCGAAAACTTCTGAAACACTGAGTTGTCGCCTTTTTCAGACTCTTCAAGGGCATTCCTTGATTCCCTTTTTGCGCCGGTTTATGAGACAGTAGGGTATGCAATTAAATCTGACCGTACCGTCTCCATTGCARTATTTCTCCAGCCTTGTGGAAAGCGACGAGCATTTCCCCCTGCTGGAGGCCGCCGTCAGCCTGGCGCAGGACGAATACCCCGACCTTGACGTGCAGCAGGTGCTGGGCGACGTAGACCAGTTGCTGGCCCGCCTCAAGCGCCGCCTGCCTGCCGACGCACCCGCGCTGCAGCGCCTGCGGGCATTGAACCAGTTCTTTTTTCACGACCTGAACTTCGGCGGCAACGTCAACGATTACTACGACCCCGACAACAGCTACCTGAATGCCGTGCTGCGCACACGCCGCGGCATTCCCATCACGCTGGCGGTGCTGTGGCTTGAGCTGGCCCTGGGCTTGGGCCTCAACGCGCGCGGCGTGGCCTTTCCCGGACATTTCATGGTGAAGGTCAACCTGCCCAAAGGCCAGGTTGTGATTGATCCGTTCAGCGGCCAGTCGCTCAGTCGCGAAGAGTTGTCCGAGCGGCTGGAGCCTTTCCGGCAACGCAGCAGCGCCGACGAAGAGTTCGAGGTGCCGATGGGGCTGTACCTGCAGTCGGCGCCGCCGCGCGAAATCATCAGCCGCATGTTGCGCAATCTCAAGGAAATCCACAAGACACAGGAAGACTGGCAGCGCCTCATCCCCGTGCAGGACCSCCTGATTGTTCTGCAGCCGGAAGCATGGACCGAATACCGCGACCGCGGCCTGGCCTGGGCCGCGCATGGCGAGCCCGAGCGGGCCATTGCCGACCTGGAAATCTATCTTGCCAACGCCGAAGATGCGCTCGACATTGACACCATGGCCGAGCGGCTGACCCAGCTGCGCCAAAGCCGCCACTGAGTTTCCCTGCTGTGTCCCCGGTTTGCCTGCTCCGGTTGTTGCTATTGATTTAATAGCTGCTTGCGCCCGTCTGCAGGGCGCTGCAGGCACTTTCTCTCAAAGAAGTTCGATCTCGCTGAGCGTGAGAAAGCAGCTTTCCCGTGTGATCGCCACAAAGTCTTCCAGCCAGGGCCGGCCTGACATGGCTTGCGTGCAAGCAACATAGAGGCGCCCAGTCAGGCCCTTTTTGCCGATCGGCCTTGCGCTCACGTAACCTCTGTCCAGGTAACTTTGCACGGCCCATTTGGGCAGGGCGGCGATACCGCGGCCACTGGCCACCAGCTGCAGCATGGCAATCGTCAGCTCGGTCGTACGGCGCGCAGGCTTGACGCCGGCCGGCTCCAGCACCTGGYGCACCACGTCGAGCATTTCGTCAGGTACCGGGTAGGTGATCAGGGTCTCGTTGGCGAAGTCCCTGGCCGTGAGATGTGTTTTGGCCGTCAGCGCATGCTCATTCGCCAGCAACGCCATGATTTCAAAGCGGAACAGCGGGTGGAAATCCACGGTTTCGCTGGCGTCTTCTTCGGAGACGATGGCGATGTCGGCGCGGTCCTGCAGCACGAGTGCAATCGGGTCGGGGTGAAAGCCCGAAACGATGTCCAGTTCCACCTCGGGCCAGCGCGTGCGAAACGAATCCATGGCCGGCATCAGCCAGTCAAAACAGGTGTGGCATTCCACAGCGATGCGCAACTGGCCTGAACGCCCGGTGGCCAGCCGCACCACATCGCGCTCGGCTTCCTCGACTTGCGGCAGCACCGCGTCGGCCAGCGCCAGCAGCCTGAGGCCCGTGGTGCTGAACTGAGGGGGTACGGACTTGCGCTCGAACAGCGGCGTGGCGTAGCGCTCTTCGAGCAGCTTGACCTGATGCGAGAGCGCCGACTGGGTGAGGTTGAGCAATTGCGCCGCGCGCACCAGGCTGCCGCTGTCGCGCAGGGCGATCAGCGTGCGCAGGTGGCGCAGTTCAAGGATGGACGGGCTCATCAGTTATTCCCTGCAGATCGATCAGCAGATTAATCGGTGAATCAATTATTTTCATATTGAAAGGCAATATCTTTCGTTTGAATAATAGTTGAATCTGGCCGACCATGCGTTCTTCTGTGATTGATTTGCATTGGGAGATAACTGGATGGTCCACACACATACCCTGGGTTTTCCGCGCATGGGCGCGAACCGGGAACTGAAATTCGCGCTCGAAAAACACTGGCGCGGCGAGATTGACCTGGCTGCACTGGAAGCCACCGGAGCCGGCCTGCGCGAGCGGCACTGGGCCGTGCAGAAAGAAGCCGGGCTGGACTTTGCCACGGTAGGCGACTTCGCTTTTTACGACCACGTGGCCAATCACATCCAGATGCTGGGTTGCGAGCCGGCGCGCTTTGGCTTCACCGGCCGGGAGCCTTCGCTCAGCCGCTACTTCGCCATGGCGCGCGGCGTGAATGCACACAGCGACCCTGCACACAGTGCCGACTGTGCGTGCGCGGATGGCAAGGCGGGCGGTGGCAGCTTCGCGCTGGAAATGACCAAATGGTTTGACACCAATTACCACTACCTGGTGCCTGAGTTCAATGCGGCCACGCAATTCAGCCTTGCTTCGGAGCGCCTGTTCGATGAAGTGACGCAGGCCCAGGGCGCTGGCCACCGGGTCAAGGCGGTGCTGCTCGGGCCACTGAGTTTTCTGTGGCTTGGCAAGGAAAAGACAGGCGGCGATGAGCCCGGCTTTGACCGCTTCAGCCTGCTCGACAAACTATTGCCGGTGTATGCGAAGATTCTCCGGCGGCTGAAGGCGCAAGGTGTGGAGTGGGTGCAGATGGACGAGCCCATCCTGGGCCTGGATTTGCCCGAGCGGTGGCGCTACGCCTTTGAGCGCAGCTATTCGCAGCTGGCCCGCAACGCACCCCAGCTGCTGCTGGCCACCTACTTTTCGCCGCTGGCCGACAACCTGAGGCTGGCCTGCCAGTTGCCGGTGGCGGGCTTGCATGTCGATGCGGTGCGTGCACCCGAGGAACTGGTGGGGGTGGCCGACTGGCTGCCTGCGCACAAGGTGCTGTCGGTGGGTATTGTGGACGGCCGCAACATCTGGCGCACAGACCCCGACATGGCGCTGGCGAAGCTGCGCGCGGTGACAGCCAGGCACCAGGGCGAACTCTGGATCGCACCCTCCTGCTCGCTGCTGCACGTGCCTTTCAGCCTTGCAGCCGAGAGCGCGCTGGATGCGGAATTGCGCTCTTGGTTAGCATTCGCGGTGGAAAAACTGGGCGAACTGCGCATGTTGCGCGCGGCGTTCACGGGAGAAGAGTCTCCGGTTGCCAGGGAGCTCGCTTCAGCCCGCGCGGCTGTTGCGGCGCGCCGGCGCAGCCCCCGTGTGCACCGGGCCGACGTGGCATTGCGTCTTGCACGCAGCGTTGCAGGCGACGATAGCCGCAGCTCACCTTTTCCGGTGCGCCAGGCCCTGCAGCGCGCCCGCCTTGCGCTGCCGCCGCTGCCCACCACCACCATCGGTTCCTTCCCGCAGACGCCGGAGATCCGCGCTGCGCGCGCAGCGTTCAAACGCGGCGAACTCGGCGCGGCGGGCTACCGTGAAAAGATGGAAGCCGAGATTGCGCTGGCGGTACGCAAGCAGGAGGCACTGGGCCTTGACGTCCTGGTGCATGGAGAAGCCGAGCGCAACGACATGGTCGAGTACTTCGGCGAGCAGCTTGACGGCTTTGCCTTCACGGCCAACGGCTGGGTGCAGTCCTACGGCTCGCGCTGCGTCAAGCCGCCGGTGATCTTCGGCGATGTGGCCAGGCCTGTACCCATGACGGTCGAATGGACGGCCCATGCGCAGAGCCTGACGAAGCTGCCGATGAAAGGCATGCTGACCGGCCCCGTCACCATCCTGCAATGGTCCTTTGTGCGCGACGACCAGCCGCGCAGCCTGACCTGCGAGCAGATCGCGTGGGCCATACGCGACGAGGTGGTGGACCTTGAGAGGGCCGGCATCGGCATCGTCCAGATCGACGAGCCGGCCATTCGCGAAGGRTTGCCGCTGCGCCGTGCGAGCTGGGCCGCGTACCTGCGCGCCGCCACGCGGGCTTTTCGCATCAGTGCCTCGGGTGTGCGCGACGAGACGCAAATCCACACCCACATGTGCTACGCCGAATTCAACGACATCCTGCCGGAAATCGCCGCAATGGACGCCGACGTGATCACCATCGAGACCAGCCGCTCCGACATGGAACTGCTGCGCGGCTTTGGCGCCTTCAGGTATCCCAATGAAATCGGGCCGGGCGTGTATGACATCCATTCACCGCGCGTTCCGACCGTGGACGCCATGGTGCGCTTGCTGCGAAAGGCCGCCAGCGTGATCCCGGCGGAAAACCTCTGGATCAATCCCGACTGCGGGCTGAAAACGCGGGGCTGGCCGGAAACCGAAGCGGCGCTCGGCAACATGGTGCGGGCCGCGCAAGAAGTGCGCAAGGAGCTGGCGGCCTCCTGACGCGGTGCGCCGGACGCCGGGAGGAAGGGCGAGTCAGGTGCCGCGCTTGAGGAAATGCGGAATCTGCATGCCGTCAGGAGAGTCCACATTGCGCGACATGGCCGGCGCCGTGCTGACCTGCACAGGCCGGCCGACCGCGCGTGCGGTGCTTTGTGCGGACATGCGCGCGCCATGCACCAGGGATTCCTGTGCGGGCATGAGGCTGTTGGGAAGCGAGCTGCCCAGGCGCGTGGACGCGGCTTTGGCTGCGGGCGGTGGGTTGAGCAGCCGGGCACCCAGCGTTGCGGCGGTCGAAGGCAGGGGCGCGATCATCCGGACCGGGGCTTTGGCCGGCACTGTCGCGTGCCCCCTTTCGGGCGCGTCGTTGGCGGCTTGCGGCGGATACAACGTGGGACGCAGCCACTCCAGGATCGGTTGCCACTGCTGCAGGTCTTGCGTTGCGGCGCTGGCCGGCAGGTCAAATATCGTCATGCCGCGCTCCAGGCTGCGTACATACAGCTGGGTTTCGCGCAGGGCGCCCAGGAAAGGCATGCCAAGGCTCTCAGACCACGCCTGCAGCGTTTTTGCGGCGCTGGTGCGCCCGTCGATGCGCATGCCCACCGTGGCGAGCCGGCAGCGGCCGCTGGCCACGCGCGGCAACGCCATCAGCTCGGCGTGGCACTGCGCGGCCGATTCGCGGTCAAACATTGAATTGCATACCGGCATGACGATGACATCGGCAAACATCACCACGCGCGCCAGCTCAAAGCCGTGCATGCCGCCCGGCGTGTCAAGCACCACGTGCGTGATGCCGGTGGGCACACGCAGCATGTTTTTCTGATCGACGGCCCAGGGCGCGATGGCGGGCAGCGCGGGGTCCCGGCGCTTGAGCCAGCTTCGCGCCGACTGCTGGCGGTCTACGTCGCCCAGCATGACCGAGCTGCCATTGCGAGCGCACCAGGCGGCGATGTGCGCGGCCAGCGTGCTCTTGCCACTGCCTCCCTTGCGGTTGACGACTGCGATAACCGGCATGACTGCTCCAAAGACGGATCGATGGAACAGTTTGATACATAAATAACAAAAAGTCCAGTGACCCCAAGCGCCACGGGCGCACGCAGCTAGTGTTTTTGTAGCAAAACGGCCCGGCCGAGGGAGCGGACAGCCCCAGGTCGCGGGGCGCGAGAGGGCGGTTGCGGCAGGCTTAGCCGACCGTGACGGCGGCGCCGTCGCCCTTGGGTGCGATCACACCGATTTCATACACCTGCTCGCCGGCGTCACGCAGGGTTTTGGCTGTGGCTTGCGCATTGGCGGCGTCCACCACGACGACCATGCCGATGCCGTTGTTGAAGGTGCGGTTCATCTCGAAGTCGTCGATACCGGCGGTTTTTTGCAGCCAGGCGAACAGCTCGGTTTGCGGCCAGCTGCCCTTTTTGAGGTGGGCGGCCGTACCTTCGGGCAGCACGCGCGGAATGTTTTCCAGCAAGCCGCCGCCGGTGATGTGGGCCAGCGCCTTGATCGGGTGGGCAGCCAGCGCGGCCAGCACGTTCTTGACGTACAGGCGGGTAGGCTCCATCAGGGCCTGCTTGAAAGGCTTGCCGTCAAGCTTCGCCGGAGCCGCAGCGCCGGCGCGTTCAATGCACTTGCGCACCAGGCTGAAACCGTTGGAATGCACGCCGCTGCTGGCCAGGCCCAGCACCACATCGCCGGGCTTCACGTCCTTGCCGGTCAAAATTTTGGACTTTTCGACCGCACCCACGGCAAAGCCGGCCAGGTCGTATTCGCCCGCGGGGTACATGC
>NZ_JBFUCA010000172.1:0-7911 GCF_056405475.1 Polaromonas sp. P1_G4 | reverse complement strand
CAGTTGACGTGGCCAACCTCACGCTGGCCACGGCCAAATCCGTTGTGTTCGGGGTGTTGATTGCATTAGTCGGCTGCCACTATGGCCTGCGTGTCAAACCCAACACCGAAAGCCTGGGGCAGGGCACCACGGCGTCGGTCGTAACGTCCATCACGGTGGTGATTCTGGTCGACGCATTGTTCGCCGTATTGTTCAAGAGTGTGGGCATATGAACAGGGCCCCCACGTTCGCCCACTGCGTGTGGCTCTCTGCCCCCCAAGGGGGCGCATTTTCCTTGGGGCGGCCCGGCGGAAAATTGCACACGTCAAAACACCTTCGGCGTTTTCCCAATGACTGATTCCATCGTCGATATCAAAAAACTCTGGACCGTGTTCCAGAACGGCGACAAAAAAGCCGTAGTGCACAAGGACCTGGACCTCACGGTGGAGCGGGGGGAGGTGTTGTCGCTGGTGGGCGGGTCGGGTACCGGTAAAACGGTGTTGCTGCGCCAGATACTGGGGCTGGAGAAACCCACCCAGGGCGAGATCACTGTGCTGGGCAGGCYGGCCGCCGAACTTGGCAAGCGGGGAGCGGCCAGCCGTGTCGGCATGCTGTTCCAGCAGGGTGCGCTGTTTTCGGCCTTCACGGTGCTCGAGAACATCGCCTTCCCGTTGCGTGAGCTCAAGACTTTGCCGCGCGCACTGGTCTACGAAGCGGCCATGGTCAAGCTGCGAATGGTGGGCCTGGGCCCCGACGCGGCCGACAAGATGCCGAGCGATCTGTCGGGCGGCATGGTCAAGCGCGTGGCATTGGCGCGCGCCCTCATCATGGACCCGCCGTTGCTGCTGCTTGACGAACCCACGGCGGGCCTGGACCCGGAAAGCTCCGACAGTTTCGTCTCGCTGCTGCGCTCGCTGCACCGCGACATGGAGCTCACGGTGGTGATGGTGACGCATGACCTGGACACGCTCTTTGAGCTCAGCACGCGCATCGCCGTGCTGGCCGAACAAAAAGTCATCGTTAACGATGTGCCCAAGGAAGTGGTGGCGTTTCCGCACCCCTTCATTCACGAATTTTTCCTTGGCGAAAGGGGTCAGCGCGCGATGGAATTGCTGCGCGAATACCCCTTTACTGTTTAGAAAGGCTTCGATATGGAAAACAAAGCCCATGCCATGGCCGCCGGCGCATTTGTACTGGTGGTGACCGCCCTGCTGGCCCTGCTGGCGATCTGGCTGACGCGCGACAACACCGAACGCGACCTGTACGACATGAGCACCAGCGAAACTGTTTCGGGCCTGCAGCCGCAGGCCACGGTGCGGTTTCGCGGCGTGCCGGTCGGCAAGGTCGAGCTCATCGGGTTTGACACCAAGGTCAAGGGCAATGTGCTGATCCGTGTCTCGATCGACCGCAGCGCGCCGGTCACCAAATCCACTTTTGCCACGGTGGCATCACAAGGTGTCACGGGGCTCGGGTTCATCCAGCTCGACGACGACGGAAAGTCCGCTGAGCGGCTGGCGGTGAACGACGACGACCCGCCGCGCATTCCGCTCAAACCAGGTGGGCTGGACAAGCTGCTCAAGCAAAGCGAAGTGATCTTCAACCAGGTCGAAGAAGCCAGCACGCGTTTGAACAAACTGCTGTCCGACGAGAACCAGGCGGCGGTCACTTCCGCCATCACGCAACTCGGCGAAGCGGCCAGCGGCATCAACCGTGTGGCCAAAGGCCTCGAGCCTACGGTGGCGAGCCTGCCGGGCCTGTCGCGCGACGCGACGGCGACGCTGAAATCCGTCAGGACGGCTGCCGACGACGTCAGCGCGACCGCCACGCGCCTGAGTGAAAAAGGCGGGCCGCTCGACAAACTGTCCGAGGGCGGCGCCGCGCTGGCCTCGGGGGTGGAGACCTTCAGCGCCGGCACGCTGCCCAAGCTGGGCGAAGTGGCCGACGAAACGGCCCGCACCATGCGCCAGTTGCGCCGCACGGTCAACGCGGTCGACGACAACCCGCAGTCGCTGATTTTCGGCAACGGTCCACCGGTGCCCGGTCCGGGCGAGCCCGGTTTTTCTGCCAACGGAGAGAAAAAATGACATTCGATTTTTTCAAGATCTTTTCATCTGCTATGAATTCAGTAGCTGCTTGCGCCCGTCCATCAAAGGCCTTGGCCATTTTTTCCTCGATAGTCATGGCGCTGGCGGTCAGCGGCTGCTCGGGCCTGCCCGACAAACCCACGCGGGCCACCATGTATGACTTCGGCCCTGGCCCTTTGGCCATTCAGCCCAGCACGCGGCAGGCGCCGTTGCCGCCGCTGGCGCTTGACGACATCTCCACCTCCGGCGGCGCGCTCGACAATATGGCGGTGCTGTACCGTCTGGCGTATACCGACGCACAGCAGCTGCGGCCGTATTCGCAGGCGCGCTGGAGCATGCCGCCCGCACAACTGGTGCGCCAGCGCCTGCGCGAACAGCTTGGCCAGCGCCGCGCCGTGTTCAGCGCCGGCTCCAGTGTGGCACTCAACCGCAGCCAGAACGCGGTGCTGCCGCTGCTGCTGCGCCTGGACCTGGAAGAATTCAGCCACTTCTTCAGCGCGCCCAACACGAGCGTCGGCCTGATCCGCCTGCGCGCCACGCTGCTTGAAATCACCCCCGCAGGCGAGAAGCTGGTGGGGCAGCGCAATGTCATCGTGCAGCGTCCTGCGCCCAGCAACGACGCTCCCGGCGGCGTCCGGGCCCTCACGGCAGCCACCGACGCTGCCATCGAGGAGCTGGACCAATGGCTGCAGCAAACACCCGCGCGCTAAAACGCCTTGCGCCATGAAAACGCTGGAAGAACAACTGGATGCCGCCGGGCTGCATGTATTCGGCTGCTGCGAGCAGCTGAGCGCTTACGGACCCGAMCTGCTGCAGAACTCGCAGCTGCTGCAGGACTTCACGCCTGCCGAAGCCGACATCCTGGGCGCGTCCATGCTGCTGGTTCGCGCCGAACCGGGGCAGGTGATGATCCGCGAAGGCGAAGCCGGCGACTGGATGATGCTGATCCTCAAGGGCACGGTCGATGTGACCAAACGGCTTGAATCAGCGGCCGAAGCGGCGCAGGCCGAAGCCGGCGCGGAACCGGTCGTCTCGCGCGTGGCCGTGGTGCGCAGCGGCGCGGCAATAGGCGACATGTCCATGCTCGACAGCGAGCCGCGCTATGCCACCTGCACCGCCATCGAATCTGTCGAGGCCGGCGTCTGGGGCCGCCATGAAATTGCCCTGCTGATTCGCGACCACCCCGGCGTGGGCGCCAAGCTGCTGGTCAAGATCACGCAGATGATGGCCCAGCGCCTGCGCAACACCAGCAATCAGCTGGTCAAGTTGCTTCGAAAGAAGTAGACCCCCCGTCCAGGCTCACTGCGTGTAGCCCGTTCCCCCCTCGAGGGGGCGGCGCCTGGGGCCGGCGAAGCCGGACCCTCGGCCCCCACTGGTGGAATACTCCCACTGAATACGCCCTGAATCTTCAACCCAGCATGAGCCCCGGGACCGGCTTTGCCGGGCCGTAGGGCGGGCGGCCCCCTCGGGGGGCAGGGAGCTACACGCAGTGAGCGACCGTGGGGGCGCCACTTCACCCTCACTTCACATAAGCGGCCCGCAGCTCATCTTGAGCTCACACACGATTTGCACACTTCCCTTCGTTGTTCAAACGAAAGGAAGTCATGAAACAAAAACTCTTCGCGCTGGCCCTGGTGGTGGTTTTGCTGGTCGTCGCGCTGTTCCAGATCAGTGGCGTGGTGCACGACCGCCAGACCTACCGGCAAATTGCCATCCAGAGCGTGGCGCAGAGCCTGGCCGGCCCGCAGACGCTGACCGGCCCGCTTATCCACCGGGCCTGCACCGAGGAGTGGGACATCAAGTATGAGGACAAGAAAGTACAAACCGAGCGGCGTGAGTTCACCCTGGTGGCCGCGCCGGCTTCGCTGACCGTCAAGGGCGGCAGCAAACTCGAGGCGCGGGCACGCGGCCTGCATGCGACGCAGGCCTTTAACCTCAAGGCCGACATCGTGGCCGAATGGACCGACACCGAAGCACTCAAGCCCGTGGCCGAACACGCCGGCTCACGCATGAACTGCGGCCAGCCGCTGTTGATGATGGCGGTGTCCGACTCGCGCGGCATCCGCCATGCCAGCGTCAAGATCGGCGAGCAGGTGCTGGCGCTCAAGCCCGGTACCTTCTATGGCAGCTACCCGCGCGGCGTGCATGCGCCGTTACCCATGGCCATGGTGGGAGCGGCGCCGCTGCAGGCGAAACTGGAACTTGAACTCGTGGGCACCGAAAGTATTTCGGTGGTGCCGTTAGGTGGCGACACCCGGGTGCAGCTCACGTCGAACTGGCCGCACCCGAGTTTTGGCGGGCAGTTTCTCCCGGTGGACCGCAAAGTGACGGACCAGGGTTTTGAAGCCAGCTGGCGCGTCAGCTCGCTGGCCAGCACTGCGCAGCAGGAGGTGGCGCAGCCCGACCCGGGCAAGCGCAAGAGCGTTTGCCTGCCCTACAGCGATGGCTCGGCCACCAACTCCTGCGTGGAGGCCTTCAGCGTGACCTTTGTCGACCCTTCCAATACCTACGCGCTCAGCGACCGGGCTACCAAATACGGTCTGCTGTTTATCGGCCTGACTTTTTTGGCCGTGGGGCTGTTCGAGTTCATGAAGTCACTGCGCGTGCACCCGATCCAGTACCTGCTGGTGGGTGCGGCCATGAGCATGTTTTTCCTGTTGCTTGTGAGCCTTTCGGAGCACATGCCCTTTGAAACTGCTTATGCGATTGCCGCCGCCGCCTGTGTGCTTCTGCTGACGTATTACGCCAGCCACATGCTGGGCCGCTGGTCGCGCGGCCTGCCGTTTGGCCTGGGCATCACCACGCTGTACGGCATGCTGTTTGTGCTGCTGCGGATGGAGCAAACAGCCTTGCTGCTGGGTGCAGTGGCCTTGTTCGCCGTGCTCGCGGCCATCATGATGCTGACGCGGCAGGTAGATTGGTACGCACGGTTCAAACAGGCTGAACCGGTCAAACCTGAACCGGCAAAGGTGGCCGCGTGATGCGCGCGCCGCGGTTAGAAATGCAGCTCGACCCGCAACCCGGGCTGCGTGTTGCGCACCACCATGCGCCCGCCGTGCAGCAGCATGATCTGCCGCACGATGGCCAGCCCCAGGCCCGAGCCTTTGGTGTGTCCGTCGGGCCGCACGGTCGAGAAAAAGCGCTCGCCCAGGCGGGGCAGGGCGTAGTCCGCCACGCCGGGCCCGGCATCTTGCACGGCGATGAAGTCTGGCCCCGCTTCCAGGGTGATCGCCGAGCCCTCGGGTGCGAACGAGCGCGCGTTTTCCAGCAGGTTGCTCAGCGCCAGGCCCAGCAAGCCGGGCTCCGCATGCACGCCGGCATGTTCCGGACGGATTACGACTTTGATCGCATGCTGGGTCCGGCCGGCGCCGGTCTCCAGCTCAAAAGACTGGAGGAAGCCGGCCCACGCAAGGCGCTCGCGCTCTACCTCTGTATGGCGCTGCTCCAGCTTCGTCAGCTCGAGCATGCGGTCCACCAGCGCCTGCATGCGGCCGGACTGGGCCAGTACCTGCCCGGAAAACTCGCGGCGCGCGTGTTCGGGAAGCTCGTCCTGCAAGAGCTCGCCTGCGCTGCGGATCGCGGCGAGCGGGCTCTTGAGCTCATGGGTCAGGGCGCGCACGTAATCTTCTATGTACTCGTGGCCCTCCAGCTTCAGGCGCATGGCATCGACTGCCATGGCCAGATCGCCAAGCTCGCCCGGTATCTGCGGAACCGCGGGTTTCTCGCCCTGGCCGACGGCGTTGGCATAGCGGCGCAGCTTGCGAATGCTCCACACCACCCACAGCGTCACGGCCACACCGATGGCCAGCGACAACACCAGCAACAGCAGGCCGCTTAGGAAAATCTTCCGTTCGGCCCGGTCAATGAAGGCCTGGATGGTGGCCATCGGCTTGGCGACGGTCAGCACGCCGATGATTTTGCCGTCCTGCTGCACCGGCGCGGCGACGTACATTACGGAGCTGCGGTCGTCCTGCTGCACTTCACGGGTGGCGCGCGCGCCGTACTCGCCGCGCAGCGTGCGGGCCACATCGCGCCAGCGCGAATAATCCTGGCCGGTCGCCACGTTCTCCGAGTCAAACACCACCTTGCCGGCGGCGTCGGTCACGTACACCCGGAAGTCCAGCGATTGCTTGGCCAGGCCCCAGATCTGCGCGTCAATCGGCCGCTGCGCGTAGTTGCGCACATGGCCGGCGAAGCGCCCGTTGGCGATGGCGCCGGCCGACAGGTCGTCGCTGGCCAGTTCGGCGAGGATGTTGGCGGTGTCCACCATCATGTCTTCCATGACCTCCCGCACGCTGGGCTTGACCTCTGCCATGAAGACACGCAGCACAAAAAAAGCAGCAAGGCCCGTGACCAGAAAAAAACCGAACAGCAGCCGTATGCCCAGGCGCATGTCAGCTGCCTTTGGTGCGATTGATATCCAGGGAGTAACCCATGCCACGGTGTGTGACGATGTAGTCATGCTCCGGCGCTGCTTCCTGCAGCTTCGCACGCAGGGTTTTGATGTGGGTGTCTACGGTGCGGTCTGTGCTGTCCGAATCCGTGCCCCAGACCGCAGTGAGCAACTCATCACGCGAACGGATGCGTTCGCGGTGACGCAGCAGCTCGGCCAACAGGCCGAATTCGCGGCGCGTCAGGTTGAGTGGAAGGCCATGCAGGTTTGCGCGTTGGCCCGCGGTGTCAATCACGAAAGGACTGGCGCCAGCCGGCGCCGCTGCAGGGGCAGGCATGCGCGCGCGCCTGAGCAGGCTGCGCACGCGCGCCAGCAACTCGCGCGGACTGAAGGGTTTGCTCACATAGTCGTCGGCGCCCAGTTCCAGCCCGAGCACACGGTCGATCTCCTCGCCCTGCGCGCTCAGCATCAGCACCGGCAGGCTGCCGGCGGCGCGCAGTTCGCGGCACAGATCGAAACCGCTGCCATCGGGCAAGCCGACATCCAGGATCACGGCGTCGGGCAGCTGCAGCGCAAGCTGGCGGCGCGCATCGCCCAGCAGCAGGCTGTGTGTCACGGTGAGGCCGTCGCGCTCCAGTGTGTAGATGATGGACCGGGCAATCGCCGGGTCGTCTTCAACAAGAAGAATGCGCGCGCCGGCCATCAGCTTCTCAGGATAGGGAAGAGTTTTCCTAGACCACCGGCCATCACCTCGACCGCCAACGCGGCCAGGATCAGACCCATCAAACGTGTCATGACGTTGATACCGGTTTTTCCCAGCACGCGGGCAATCGGCTCGGCCAGCGAAAAGCTGATGGCAGTCACCAGCGCAATCACCACACCGTAGCCGACCAGCGCGGCAACCTGCAAGGCCGTCTGGGCCTTCTCTGCGTAAATCACCACGGTCGACATGGTGGCCGGGCCGGTCAGCAGCGGAATGGTGAGCGGCACCACCGCGATGCTGGCGCCGCGCGCAGCCTTCTCGGCGCCGTCTTCCATTTCATTGGTCAGGGGTTTGGCTTCGGCCGGTTGCGCATTCAGCATGTTCATCGAGCTGATCAGCAGCAGCATGCCGCCGCCGACCTGGAAGCTCGCCAGCGAGATACTGAAGAAGTCGAGGATCTGCAGGCCCAACAGCGCGCTGATGGCGATAACGACAAAAGCCGAAAAGGCTGCCACCAGGATGGTGCGGCGGCGCTGCTCGTCGGAGAAGCCCTGCGTGTAGTGGATAAAAAACGGCACGATGGCCAGCGGGTTGACGATGGCCAGCAGCGTGACAAGCGGTTTGAAATCCATCGTTTTTCCTTAGAGGCAATTCAAGTGGCAAGCCCAAAAGCGGGCTAGCCAGCACATTCCAGCCGGGGCCGCGGAACCGGCTTCGCCGGGCCGCAGGCGCAGCGCCCCCTCGGGGGGCAG